>NZ_JAWLNY010000035.1:0-10255 GCF_036903315.1 Anaplasma bovis
ATGCACAGTATGTTGCTGTTCCTGGACATGGGCTTTGCTAATGTGTGTAGCATCTCCCGCTACAGCGGCTGCAATGGGCGCTGCCTTCCTTCCTAATCCAAGTTCTTCTGCCTGAGATTTTGCAGCAGCAACTTTTGTGATCCTCCAAGTAGCACCAGTAACGGAAGACATATTGTATATATGCTTGAGGAGAACCATACCATCTGCCTGTGGTATGGGGCCACTGTCTTTCTCGGGCACGGGTAAGCTTCCTCTATCGGTTTTAGCGTTGTCTAGAGCCAGGACCAGTAGAGGTAAATCATTGAGACGGAGACTGATGCTGCTACTAAGCGAAGATCTTTCAGCTATATCTCTAATTTCTGAAACAGCTTGCTCTATTAAACTGTCCATATGTCGCCCATATCCGTATGTAGAAGAGAAGCCTCTAGGTATAGGAGCTGCAGATCTTATTTTGCCATCTTCGATCTCCAATAATGGATTATCTACATTGCGGTACTCTATTCCGTTCCTAGATAATGCTTTAGGAATTGCATTACGTAGCACTTCGTAAGTTTCTGCACTTATCTCTTTTTCACCTTGTTTAACAGACTTCCTGCACTCAGAAAGAATTTCTGATACTGCAGCATTAAGGTTATTTCCATTAATGCCGTTTAATGCATATGACAAGTCCGCATATGAGCAGAGAGTGTACAAAATTGCAGAATTTAACATCTCGGCTTCTTGAGGAGCCTTGTAGGTGTCTCTTAAATGTTTCACATCCAGAAGTAGGTCGTCTATGCGACCTTTTTTGAAAGATGTAAGTTCCCTATATAGTTTAATGGGAGTAGGGGAGCTTGAAAGCCTATAACCCTTCCATGCTTCCTTGTCTCCTGCTTTTAAATCTTGAGCACGTTCCCGTATAACACTTGCAGTGTGTGCAGTATGTGGCTGTTCGTAAACATGAGCCTTATTTACAACGTGTGCAGCGCTTTGTATAGCAGCCCCCACAACAGGTTCAGGTTCACTTTTCTGAGTAATGCTTGCAGTATGTACAGTATGTTGCTGTTCGTGGATATGAGCCTTACTTACAACGTGTGCAGTGCTTTGTATGGCAGCACCAACAACAGGTTCACTTTCAACACTTGCGGTGTGCACAGTATGTAGCTGTTCGTAAATATGTTCTTTGCTCGTAGTGGCAGCTGTCCTATGGAGTGCAGCTTGATGAGATTCCATCCTTTCAATGTCTGTTGCCTTACCTACAGATCCTCCTGCAGCACCCTCCATACTGTAAGTTGGAGTATCTTCTTCAAAGTCCATGGTTTCTCGCTGTGTTGAACTACCGTCTAGGGCACTATGATCATGGCCGTCGTGTCCTCTGTCATCCAATACTGCCTGCTGAGATCTATTGCCAGGTGTATCACCATTATCAAAAGGATCAATGCCTATCTCACTAGCTCTGTTCAAGTCCATACCTTCTCCCTGAGCAGGAGAATCTATAGCAGCCTCTCTCCAACGTCCTCTGTAGAGGGCCTGTTGCAGTGGCAATCCACCAATAAATACCCTACAGTTAGCAAAGTCCAGATTTTCTCCATTGGGAGCTACATGTTTAGAGCTTTTATGAACTTGTATTGTGCCGTCCGAATCCACAATTACGGACACTTTTTGCACTTTTCCACGAGGTGGTTTCCAAGACAGATCTAATTTTAGCGATCCAGAACTAACTGTATAATTGCGCTTATTTCCTATCTTTTCTACATGACCGATATCCTTGCCATCGTTAAAGTTAAGATTTGCAGAAGTGATACTGTTATCGCTACATAGTTTAGCATCAAGCATCTTGCTAATAAGAAGTGTTGCTCCGGTACCAACTTGCAGATCTAAAGTAGCTCCTGAAATATCACTGCTCTGCAAACCTGCAGACGATTTTTCTTTGTGTACGATGAAGCCTTTGGCCACTTCTTTTGCAATCTTCTCTTTTAAATTTAAGTATTCTAATCTACTGTCAGCTATATATCGTATACAGTCGCTGTTTTTGTCTGCACCAAACGCTGAACCCCTCAAAAATTTTGCTATATCACAAGGTGATAGCCCCTCCGAGTTCTTATGATGTAAAGGTGCTCCACGAGCGACGAGAATTTTTAATATTTGAAAATGCCCCTCCTTTAGAGTCCCTTCGTTGGTCAACATGTGATTCAGTAGAACATGTAAAGGAGTGTTGCCACGATCATCAAGCTGGTTTATGTTTCCACCGGTCATCATGACCGAAGTAAATGCATCTAGATCTCCCGATATTACAGCATTATGAACGCGTATATTGCCGTGGATATCTCTGTTACCTATGGGAGAGACTGAATAATTACTACAAATGTGTTTCTGTAGTGCATTTTGGCCGGCAGACGCGACAAGTACTGTATTTAAGTCACAGAACTTGGAAATTTTATCCTTGCCGAGCTTACTCTCCAAAGTGATGAATATATCATGCGATGGATTAAGAGAGACAATATCCTCAAGAAGGTTATTTCCATCCAAATTTCTAGACTTTAAAAATAAGTCCTCTAAAATTGCAGGGTCTGTCCTTTCTAATCGTTCACTTATTTCAACACATAGCTCATGTAATACATTTGCTCTCTGCACGCCAATATTGGAACTTCCACCATTTGAGGAAATTAAACTTTTAATAGCACTTTGTAGCGGATTGTTACCATTTTCGTCTGCACCTGATACAAGGCTTTTAAGATCTCTATTCGTTGTGAAAGAAGTTAAATACCTTCTGTGGTCATCTGTTAGCCCGGAATAAACTGTTTGTGTGTCTGATAATATGTGCGAACACAAAGTGCGCCAAGGATTTACCGCAACTCTAGAAAATTCTCTATAAGTGGAAACTATGTTGGCAAACCTACCAGCAATTGTAGAATCATAACCTCTCGCTAATGCATCCTCTAAGTCTTGTAGTTCACCATATAGCTTATATTCGTTTGCTGCGGCTCTTTCAGCTATGCCACGTAGTATTTCCCCGTTTCTTCCTTCTACTCTATCCAGAACAGACTGTACTACGGTATTATTGCCAGATTTTGTAATACAGTGGGAGTGCTCCACAAGTGCAGCATACATATTCATGAAATCTCTGTCCTGCCGCACTGATGAATTATCTGCGATAAGGTGAGTCAACTTCAATACTAGGTTGCTCCCTCTTGCGTCGCGGAGTGCAGGATTCACCTCCGCTGCTCTCTCCTGTAAGAAATACTTCAAAAACCCTACATTCCCCGTGCTTATTGCCTTATCTACTGGCGAGAGATGCGATACAGGATCACGCGTAGTAAATACGTCTATCGGCATTCTACTCAAAGTGATGAATTCATCACGAGAGATGTTCATATTATCAACTATGTTGAATAGGGCATCTTGTTGACTAAAGAAAGTCTTCCTACTATTCGCAATAACTGTTTGAGGAGTACTTAAAGGATTGATCTCTTTGAACGATCTCTCAGAATCGTGGACAAGCATTCTTGCTACCTTGTCCATGCTTACTGTTTTATCCTTACATGCTTTGCGCAGGGATTCAGTTAGCTTTTTTCTACCTTCGTCACCATATCCCAATTCATCATCTAGAAAATCATCTACTACGTAGTCTTCGCGAGTTTCAGCTATTGTCCTAAGTTCTTGGGATACGTATTTTGCTCTAGCTTCCGGACTAAGGCTGGCAATATTAGTGTCAAGTGATGGATCTTGCAGCACAATATGTTCTAACATTCTCCTTGCGTCTTCAGAATTCTCACATCTAGCAGCATGTATTAAAGTTCCCTGCTGCTTAGCATCAACAGTCCTTAACCTCGCATCTTCTCTAATCATTTTAGCGAATGCGTACTCTCCGGCATGAGTTTTCATCCCGCTTTGAGCACATAAATGCGCTAGATTTTCCCCCCTATCTGTGACAGCGATAGGGTCACCTCCCATATCACATAGTCTCTGTAGCAAGCCATAATCGCCACTCAAAGCACCTAAATGGAGTAATGAACGTCCTTCAACAGTGAGATTTATTATCTGTTGATGCTCTTCACTAAAAGTGATCTCTGATGAAGCACCTGCTTCTCTTCTACCGTACGCAACATCAAGCAATCTATTGGCAATTTCCAAATTTCCTCTTAGCAACGCCTCCCGAAGGAGTCCCTTAGCGGGATCCATACTCTCTTTCCTAAAGAGATCTTGCGCTGCCATGTTCACATACGGAGTAAGGCTTTTTACCTCATCAGAAGTTAAACCTAATTCTCCATTATCTCTTATTAGTATCCTCGTAACGGTGTCAGAAAGCTTTTGCACGTCTTGCTCTGATAGCGCAAATGTTGGATCTTCTGACTCCAGCCTTTCAAGTGCAAATTGTATTGTAGCACTGGCCATACCCGCAGCAAGATCCTTATTATCAGGGTATGTTGCCAGAGCAAGATCATAAGGTAATATAGCAGGCTGTCCTGCCTGCCGCTCTATGGGTTGCGCAATCAGAGAACGATTTATTTTAGTAATCTCAAGTATGTAACTTAGATCTTGGGATTCTATAGCAGTGCGCAACGTTGCAGAGTCCAATAACCCCCTTATCTCATGCCTACATAGTTGGCGAGACTTGCTCATGGAAGGGGTTGTGGCAATCTTGCTTAGTAATTCACGATATGCATCTGAAGTTTTATAAGCTTCTGATGTTATATTCTCCAAGATGCATCTCATCATGTTGTCCTTTCCCTCAGACAACAGTCTGTCCGTATCCACATTTGCTGAGGCATGCTCCACGTTTATACAGCCAAGCAAATCAGGATTATCGTGCCTTATAGCGGCTTCTATTATCTGCTCAATGTGCTCGCTTCTTAGCGCAGACTTTTTAGCTATAGAGTCGAACACTGCTTGATTAGCAGAATTACTTTCTATAAACGAAAGTAACAATTCCCTAGTACCCTCAACCACTTTGATTACAGCCCTAGACTGAACCTCCCTATCAAAAGCTTCTGCATTAAGCTTTTCCTTAGACGATTTTACTTCCTTGGTTGCATCTATCAGTGCCTTATTTTCTATACACTTTCTTATTTTTTTAAGCATCAAATCCACAAGATCGGGATTCGGATTCTTGCATGCCAATCCAAGAAGATATGTCATGTTATCAGTAGATCCAAGTACAGAAAGCCTTCTACTCGACTTTTCATTACTGTTAAAGTTGTCTTCCATGTCAAAGATACACTCCAGGGGGAATGTATCTACACTGTTTTCTAATACCTTCTCAACGGTGTCTGTGCTTCCTAAAAGTATTTCCGTATCACTGCGAGACAACGCGTTTCTTACAAATGCGAAAAATGCGCTCTGAGACTCAACATTTGAAGATAATGCAATATCTATAGGAGTCTGGCCATCAGCATTCTCTTGCTGAAGTGCCTTCAAAACTGAGCTTGAAAAAGACGTATTAGTAAGCATTAGCGGCGATAATACTTCTCCCACATTTCTGGATTGCAGTATTGTATGCAAGAGATTTTCCCCGCCTTTTCCGTATTGAGTTGTAATGCTTGAATCACGAATTTCTTTTAGCAAGTGATCTGCCATGGTCCCATTCTCAGCACGTAGAGCGCACTGTAGAGAGGATCCAAAAGAGGAAATCCTGTCTGGATCTGGGTGCTTAGATACTGGACTGCCTCTCACCTTTTCATAGTGCCTAAGCAGAGCATCCATCTGCTCGGGGGTACCAAGAGCAGCTACTATGCTGAAGATGCTATGTCCTTCACCATTGTCAAGGGACGTATGAGAAAAGTCTTTTACATTTTTTAGATTGTCTAATACATCTCTCTTGAATTGCAACGAATTGTCTTCACTTTTCTTTACGGCCTGTGCATATCTATGCAGCACACCATAATTCTGAAATTCAAGAGACTTTCGCTCTTTTAAATCTAATCTCTCAAACGCGAGTTCTTCCGCAGCACTCAGTCTTGATGTGCTACCAATCTCTGCTGCAGTAGGGATTGTAATCCCAACATTTCTAGCTATTACCGTTTCATCTATTATGCGGTCATTTTCCCGCATCTGAGACGCAAAGTGTAGATCTAGCGTGTTCCGAAAATCCTCTTTTCCATAATCTGAGACCTTACTAAGAAGCTTTTGCCCATCTGCTTCTGAGATCTTGCTACCACTACTAATGAACGTATCAAGCATATCGAGTCCTTCGCGTGGCGAAATAGCAGCCACGCTCGCTATGCTGGTCAAGGGAATACACAGAGAACCCTGATCAAGGCCATGCAATCTAGAATTCACCATAGTTTTGTGGAATTCTATCAGCATACGGACGCATTCTTTCTGTCCATACTCCGAAGAAATTTCTACAAGATTTTTGCCAGCTGAGTTCTCACAGTATATGAGTTGCGGGGCAAACTCTAATAACGTGCTAATCTTGTCATAATTTCCCTGCTGAGCCAGCTCGATCGTGTAATGTTCTAAATCTCTCATTAGAGCGTTTTTACCAGCATCACCAGGACTATTCTTGAAAGCCGCATCCAATAAATTTCTTATTTCTGCACCATTTTCCGTAGACTCAATCACATTTCTCAATACAGAGCTTTCGCCTATTATTCTGCTTGAAATCTCTCTTCTTATTTCTGCGGCTGCAGCTGCATTAGAATGCTTCAAAACAAATTCTAATGCTTGTGCTGTGATGTTTTCTTTATCTATTAAAGATACGGCAAATTCTTTTTCAAAAGGCACTATAGGGAGAGACTCTTGCAACCTTTCTACTGCCCTATAAGGGTCGTTAGCGTGTTCAAAGATCTTTTCGACTATGAGCTGTGCTACAGCATCTCGGTTATCAGCGTTGATGTGTCTTTCTACGTAATCGTGTACAACTTCTGAAAATTCGTTTGCAGCTGCATAGCTTACAAACTCCAATTTCTCCTTCTTAGTAGCAAAAAGGGTTTCCCAATTGCTATGCTGTTCATCAATATCTTTCTCCAAGATGAGCGAATTACCCTTCTCGCGACCGTTTTCAAACGTTCTAGCCATTCTTGCGGGATCATTTAGCAAAATGCGCCCACATTCGTGCAATAGTTCCTGAACTTCATCCCGATCAGTAATATTCTCTAAGAAAGTAATGAAATCTTGCCTTAAATTTTTTTCTAGTAGAGTAGCCGCTATTTCTCCTTTAAGCTTTAAATCACAACTGGCTTGTAGATCAGTAACGATCTTGCGATCTTCGGCTCTAAGCTGTTGCCTGGTGGTGTTTCCCCTGTTGCTCTCTACTGCTGCTGCTAACGCTCTTTGTATCGGAGATTTTCCCTCAGCATCTTTGATCAATAAGTCAGCCTTTATGCGTCCATCACTGTCCTTTAGGCTGTTAAGTACGCGTGCAGTATCTTCTAGGGAAAAATTTGAACATATCAAATGCAGAGGCGTCTCTCCCCGCACATTTCTGCTCTCTAACATAGTTAAGAGATCTTTCACTCGATTAGTTTTTCCGAGCGTCACTGCGTCCATGCAGTATAGTAGCGCTTCCATGTTCTTAGACGAGCATGCGGCATGAAAGACATTCTCACCTAAGTTATTCACTTTATGTAAAACTTCTGGACTCTTTGAGACTATCTTTGTCAATGTCTCCCGATCGAATGCGATGCCGTCTTCAGCTAAAACCTTGGCGACAATGGTGTTACCATTTTTTCTATCTACATTCATGCTCCAATCAATTTTGGAGTTACCTAGTAAAGCATCCGTGTATTGAGCACCTGCTTTCAAGGCAAGGTAGTGAACACTCGCTCCATGTTTATCTATGTGTCTTAAAACATCTGCAGTAGCGTTTTTCAAAAGATATTGTACAGACTTCAGGTTAGGTGCAGTAGGGGAGAGAGATAAGGCATGATGCACTATCGGTCTACCGTGGAAGATATCTCTACAAAACAAAATTGCTTGTTGATCTTTTGATAATGACCGGATGATACTATTTAATGTCGATACGTCGTCTTTTGCTAATGCTTCATTCAGGTCATCAAGTACGTTTTCCTGTCCCATAGCGTTGTCTCCACTAAATTATTCACAAACAAAAAACACTTAGTATCACTTTTTGCCACACAGTTAAGCTAAAGCCTATCCCAGCAGCTAAAACGAAAAAGGCGGCTTCTAGCGAGAATAACTGCATGCAGTACAACATAAGCTACAACACAAGCGGAGTGTAACATAAATGCCATAATTAATTCTTAAGCATGTAAATAACGCGCAGCGAGTACCTATACTGCTATTTAGATGGGATGCCAGGACCATCGAGCGGATCGACCCATATGATATTATTATCCTTTACATACACCATGTTTACTTTGCTGTTCCTTGAGTTGATAAACAACAGCGCAGGTACTGATAGTAATTCCATTTCCATGACTGCATCGCTTACAGACATTGTTTTTAGCGGAATTTCTTCTTCTATTATCAATGGTGAATTGTCTGTGATCTCTGTATCTGTGAAGTTGTCTGCGTTTATGAGATAGCCTTTGTATTTTACATCATCCTTGAAGCTTCTATTTTTCCTGTAGCTCTCAATACGCTCATCTTTGTACTTTCTTAATTTTCCAGCTATGTGGTCTGTGGCCAAATCTATTGCCTTGTATACGGTGTCAGCGCCCTTTGAGGCTTTTACAAATTCATTGTGATTTTCACATATTGATACAGAAGCTGTAAACATAGAATTGCCTTCTTTCGACAAAATCACTCTGGCGTTAACTTCCTGATTATGTTGGACATACTTCCCGACATGGTAGTTTATACTATTTTCTACATGGGACTTAATACTATCTGTTATACTATATCCCCTACACGTGATTATTATGTTCATACATACACCATAGATATTGTCGAAATTATATAATGAAAGTCTTGAACATTTACCATAACATTCTTATATTTAAGCATGTAGACTTGTTCTTATAGTAAAGAGGTTCTTAAGCTATGCTGGCTACGTCTATATTTTCTGACGCACAATGGTCTGGCGATCTCTTGTCGTACCTGGAGCAGGTCCGTTCCTTTCCTGTCCTATCGGAAGCTGAAGAGAAGGAGTGTGCAGAGAATTGGTATAGGAATGGTAGTGTATCTGATGCGCACAGGCTAGTTACGAGTCACCTGAGGCTTGTAGTAAAAGTGGCTATGGGTTTTAGGAACTATGGATTGCCGCTAATGGAGCTCATAATGGAAGGCAACATAGGGCTCATGCAAGCTGTGAAGAAGTTTAACCCTGATTTGGGCTACAAGCTGGCGACGTATGCTGTGTGGTGGATTAAGGCATCTATCAAGGATTACATTCTGAGACTATGGTCATGCATGCGTATCGGTACTACGCAAGCGCGCAGGAGGTTGTTCTTCAGTTTGAGGAAGGTGAAGAGGAGACTCTTGGGCTATGGTGCGGATATGTCAAAGAGTGATGTTAAAGCTGTAGCTGAGGAGTGTCTCACCACCGAGAAGGAAGTTGAGAGCATGGAGAAGCTTTTTCTGAACAGAGATGTGTCTCTGAACGAGAGAGTTTACGATGATGGGGCTGTGGAATTACAAGATGTTATACCGTGTTCCTCTCCTAACCAGGAGGCTGTTTACCTAGAAGAGGAGGAGAGCTCCTTGAAGAGAGAGATGATCCAAGATGCGATTTCAAAGCTTGACGACAGGCATCGTGACATATTCATACGCAGAAAGCTGCTAGAAAATCCAGACACATTGGAAAGGTTGAGCGAAGAGTACGGAGTATCAAAGGAAAGGATACGTCAAATAGAGTTACACTCTTTCAACAAGGTTCGGGAATTCATTAAAAATCACAAAGATCAGGTCTTGGGGTCTTGTTCTGCTCAGTAATGCTTCTTTGCGATGTGGGTATGTGTTGAAAAGTTCAGTGTGGTTTTTTTCCTGGATTTCAGTGGTTTTTTCTTTAGAGGGAGAAGTCTCTAAAGTATGTTGTGTTTTTCCTAATGCAAATGTGCTGTTCAGAGCTACAAATGAGGGAAACTTCTATGACGGAAGAGGAGGTTTTTATCATTGGGGCTTCTTCTAAAGCCGCGGAGAATTAGGAGGGAGGCCTTATTATTTTCCATGTCAATGTGCTGTATGGGGCACACAAGTGGGAGGTAGTCATGCTTCTAACGGGATTATTGTGCGTCTAATGTGTGCTTTCCTTTGTACGTATGCTTTAAACGGTATTCATAAGAGGTGAGAGACATATAGCGGTTTTCCAGTTCAATGCGGTCTAGCAGGTTTATTATTTGAGGGCGCGCAAATGATAGCGCATCTAATCTGT
>NZ_JAWLNY010000036.1:0-10074 GCF_036903315.1 Anaplasma bovis
GAGAACACATAGCGTATCTAAGGACACTAGCTACAAGCAACCCGAGTGCAACACTGGCGGTTACAACACAAAGCCTGCATGCCATGCTTGGATCCGGGGCAGCAAAAGCGTAAAGAACTCCCTTGAGATTGTTTTCCCGGGCAAACAGAACCCCTAAAGCAGCGGCGCAAGTACAAAGCATAACTCCCATTACTGAGAAGCACACGGAAGAAACAGGGCTAAATCCTAACACCCCGTTCTGCAATTCCCTATTCATCATAATTTCTGCTCTAACGCCGTCGCTCTGGACGTATCTACCCTTCTGCACCAGCATTCCGCCATAATCAAATCTGCCAGGTGGCAACCTTACGGGAAGATCATGTTCGCCAACATTTGTAAGCTTCACGCAGAAAATTATGGAACACATGACAGCAATGAACACCAGGGCTAGAGAGGTAAAAAACGTCACAACAATGGGAGCAGAAGTGAGTAGAGACATACCCGAAGCGAACACCCTAGCTGCGCTGTACGAAAACACGACAGCTCCAGCCATAAAAGCCGTCATCGCTACCTTAGCGTACAATCTAGAGCGACCAAGCTCAGCAATACCAGCACCATCATACATGTCGACTACCCGATGTTTAAAATCTTATAAGAGTTTTAATAACCTCTTTTACATACCACTACAACATTATGCTGTCTAACAAGAACATCTCTTGTCATACCACACATGGTATAATAATGTTAAAAAAATAATAGATGCAAGTCAACATGACCATAGTAACATACAGGACCACATTACCTATTAGGGCGCTAGTAAAGTGCACCTAGTACAAGGCCTTGCGGTCTTACACAGCACAACAATAACTAGCCTTCAAATGGGACGACGACGACATCGCCCTGTGTCCACACACATGTGTTTCTCTCTTCTTATGATGCTGGAAACTCCGGCCTGCCGTGTTTTATATAACAAGTAAAAAATATAGTCCTATAAGACCCCCTAGAGCGTCCTACACGTATCAGCAGGAGCATGGGACAGCACAACATTTTTCAGGACAACTGAGTTGTCCTTTGGGGAAGCAACTTTATCCAAAAACGCACCAAGTCCAACCCCTTCCTTGGGAGCATTACCTCTTATCTTTTCAGCACCTGCCACATCTAGCAGTATCTCAAGTAAGCCAGAGTGGCTTACTCTACCAGTACAATGTGCGCAACTTCTTTCATGCAATTGCCTAGTATCCCTGAGCGTTTCCAACTCAGCATCTTGAGATAAAAACATGACGACGTTAACTTTGTTAACACCTTCCTCTACAAAAATCCTGCCTATAAATAGCAGAGCAGCCGCACACATGGATACTATAGCTGATACGCAAAACACCTTGCTAACCACATCAGAAGGGTCAGTAATACCAGAAAGAATGAACTTGGAGAATCCGACGACTGATTCGCCTGCCTTACCTGTCATGATTCCCAGCGCCATTACACTCACTAATAGAGAAAGAACTGCCACCCATACGAAAAATGTCTCTATCTTGGTGTATCCCTTCTTTTTGCCTTCCCTGGTAACAGCGACAGTAAAATCCACACTAGACTCACCTTCGCCTCCGGAGGACACTCTTCCCATGGCAAAACGCCTTTTAGCAAAACGCTTGCCTAACGCCGAAATCACCGCCATATACACGAAGGTCAGCACTAAAGTAAGCGCGGAAAGCGCAACGAACAGGTATAGCGGCGTGTACCACACAAAGAGAGGCCGTACCGTCACGACATACGACACAGCATAGGTGAGGACTGTCGAGATAGCGACAGCGCCCATAGCGCCTACCCTAAAGTACACCTGACTTAAAGGCTTCTCATAAACAACATCATTCAACTTGCTACCATAGGCTCTTTCCTTATGCACTCCCTCACCCCTTAACACACACGTAAGGCATCATACTAGCACTAGCATGAGTACCGGGGTTATTATAGCATATTCAAGTTGAATTTCTAAAATAACTTACACGCCACCATATTCTCTACCTTTAAAGCCCTTGTCAGGCATTAAACAGAAGCTTCTGCATCTATATTGTTTTTGCTACCTACTTCTACGATCGAAAGGTCACTCAAAAACTCTTTTGCAAACTTATCCACATCCTCCTTTGATATCGACTCGTATTCAGCTGTGTAGTTGTTTATATAGTCCACGTCCATATCAAGTAACTGAAACTCTCTCAGTACTCCTGCAATGGATGATGAATTCAGGAAAGAAAATATAAAACTGTTAACAATGTCAGATTTTGAGATCTCGAAAGATGTATTATCTAGCCCATTGTTACTAACTTCTTTGATAGTTTTCAATAATGCATCAATTCCCTTTCTTGCCGTCACGCCATCTGTATATAGAATACCCGAGAACACCCCGTAGTTCCCAAAAGTATACAATTGACTGCCGACATGGTACGTAATGCCCAGATTCTCACGAAGTTCCTTCATTAGTACAGAACTTAGAGCAGTTCCACCTAGAGCATTTACCAAAACCTGCGCCACTTTGTAATTTGGATCGTCTTGTGAGATGCCATTACCAGAAAACACTACAACACTTTGAGCAGAGTCGTATTTTACATAGCCCCTCAACCCTAAAGCTGGCGCTATATTCTTAACTTCATTCTTATTCTGCCCTCTCTTAAAATTGGCAAAGGTCATGTCCAGAGCTTCAGAGAGGTGCTCTTCATCAACATTTCCCACTACCCCTATAACCATTTTGTCTAGGTCGAAAGTGTTGTCTATGTAGCTTTGAACATCTTGAAGACTTATGCTATCAACAGTCTGTAACGTACCAAATGAAACATTGGCATAGGGATGATCCTTGAACACAAGGGATTTTAGCGTTTCCGAAGCTAAATTTGCTGGTTCGTTCAGCGCACGCCTTACCTCAGATTTTTGTCTCTCTTTCTCCGTCAAAAATACCTTCTGATCTATTGATGTATTAAATAAGCACTGTCTCAACATAACTAGTGCATCATCAAGATTCTCTGATAGCGTTTTCAAAGAGATGTAAGCGTTTTCTCCATCAGCAGAGAAATTCATGGATATTCCCATATTTTGCAGCTTCTTTGAGATGCTTACTCCTTCACTATCTACTGCTCCTTGTAAAATGATGGATGACGCAAGTACTGCGAGCCCCTGTTTGTCGTTGGGATCGTACAAGTACCCGGAGTTTTTAAATGCTACGGAGATAGAAACTACGGGAAATGTCTTTTCTTCTAAAAACCAATACCTCACACCAGAAGAAGTTTTAATATCGCGCACGTTTACATTGATCACAGAAGCAAAACTGTCTGCACAGAACAGCAGTATTACAGAAAGTACTGCCCCCAAAAATAGACTACTTCTCATATAACACCTCATTACCATGTCCAGAAATATCATCCTCTATCCAACTAGATTTACCACTGTAATCACTTGGGTACGGGGAAAAGTCCTGAGAATCTGAATCCTCCTCTGAGGAGCTAGGATTTTCAGTACCTTCTGAAGTCACACTTTCCTCTTGGTAGCTAGGACTTTCTGAAGTCGCATCTTCCTCTGGGACGCTAGGATTTGCAGTACTTTCTGAAGTTGCACCTTTCTTGGCATTTGATGCATCATCTTCGGGAACTAGGTATCCCCTGACTGATGGCTTCCCGAATACATTTTTTATGATCCTATTCACATCGTCTACAGAAGTGTTTTTCACTATATCGATAACTTCTTCTGAAGGTATAGGGGCAGCCCCTACAGCAACCATATTTGCATAAAACCACGCCCTATTCTCAAGGTCATCTAGGCTATATGTCAAATCAGCCAAGCTTCTGTATTTTGCGTTATCTACATACTCTTCCGTGACCCCAGATTCCATGAGGTCTGTCATTATCTCACGCACTTCACTGTACACTTCTTCAGGTGAGATACCAAACTTAGGCACAATTTCTATTGCGATCATGCCATTCGACCTTTCCGCTGCTCTGTATGATACAGAAACATCCACAGCTATTGCTTTTTCTCTGACAAGTTTGTTATACAGAATGCCAAACTCGTGCCCAGCAACTATATCAGCAGCTATTGAAGAAACGCAGTACTCCTTAAAATCAGAGTTCTCACCTATATTAGGTGCATCATAAAGTATACACATCTCTGAATCGGTAACACTAGGATGCTCCATTGTAATTACAGCACTTGTCCTGCGAGGAGGCTCTATTTTGGTGGAGATTCTACGGACTAGCTCTCTTTTATTTTTTATTCCGCCGTAGTATTTGTTTGACAATTTTACAACGTTATCGAAATCTACATCCCCTACTATGAATAATATGGCATTACCTGGGTTGTAGTACTTATTGTAGAAAGATTTCACAGTTGCTTTGTTGTAGTTTGCAATTTCATGTTCCCACCCCACAAGAGGCATGCCGTATCCATTGCGGTAAAATGCGTTGACAACATCCTCAGAGAGTATCCCCCTAGGCGTACTCTCCGTACGCATATACCTTTCCTCACGCACAACATTACGCTCTCGCTCAAAGGGCTCATCCTTGAAAGTTATGCCGTGCATTCTGTCCGCTTCCATAGACATAACTTTAGGTAAGTACTGCTTCTGCACAATTTCGTAGTACGCGGTGTGAGAAGCCAAAGTATAGGCGTTAAACTTCCCTCCAAAACCGTTTACAGTTTTGGCAAAATCCTTAACATTCTCAGTTCCTGAAAACATCATGTGCTCTAAAAAATGCGCCATTCCTGAAAACCCTGGCGGATCGTCCATGCCACCGACTTTGTACACTAGCATGTGCATAACCACTGGGAATCGATTATCGGCCATTACATACATCCGCATACCATTTTTCAATGTTGCTGAACGTATATTCTGTACTTCAGAGGCTACAGAAGCGTTGTTAAGCAACCCCCCAAGCAATAAAGCACTGGTGATTAAAACTCTTCTTATCATTACAATCCAACCATGTAACCTGCATTGACTAGTCACCGTACCTCCAATATTTGACATACATATTAATACGAAGTGTAATCTACACTTAGTTCTCAATACTGAAGCGCGATTTATACGTATCAGCCTTCTGAAGCAGAAACAACCCTACACCTAGCACGATATAAACGTCTGCTGCATTGAATGCTGGCCAATACAACTCACCGATGTGCAAAGCAATAAAATCATGCACTGCACCAAATAGAAATCGGTCAATTAAATTACCCAAAGTACCCCCTGAAATCAAACACAATGATATTGCACTAGACATTCGGCGAGCTCTGAAAAATAAGAACATCAGTACGCAAACCGCTAACGTTGTAATTACAATAAAAACAACATTACTCTTCTCATATGACCCAAACATGCCGAAACTCATGCCACTATTCCATACTTGAACGAGGCTACAAAATGGGGAAATTTCTATTATTCCGTGAAGCTCGTAGAGCATAAGAACATACATCTTACTGAGCTGATCAGACAAAACTGTACTCACCAAAATGGCTAAACCCACGATGTATCTTTTATACATCACACCCTTTTCCAGAACACAACAACCACAAAACCTGTTTCTAACATGAAGTCTACAAGCGTTCTAACACTTGTATGCGCGTTTCACTATAGAAATATCTTTTTTTATTTGTTCAACGAGTGATTCCACATCCTGGAACTTTTTCTCAGCTCTAACAAAATCTATGAGCTCAACAGTAACTTCCTTGTCGTAGATATCTTCGCAAAAATCAAAAATGTGCATCTCCAGTATTGGAGTATCAACATCAGAAAAGGTTGGCCTTACCCCTATATTCACAATGCCTGGAAACCATTCTCTGGTGTCAATTTTAACTTTAGCGTAGTATACACCCCTTTTGGGCAACACAACCCCATGAAGCGACAAATTCAATGTTGGAAACCCTATTGCTTTGCCCCTGGCAACTCCTCTTATTACCTTTCCACTTACAGAATGATTTCTTCCCAGCAGCATATTTGCATTCCTTATGTCCCCATATCTCAGACATTCTCTTACATTTGATGAAGAACAGAGAAGATCCTCTTTAAATAGTTGATCGATTTCTACAACTTCACAACCATGCATCGTGGCGCATGATTCTAGCAACTTAAAATCTCCCGCACACTTATATCCAAAGATGCAACCCCTTCCCACTACTATTAACTTTGCTCCGCATCCCTTGATCAGAATATCTTCGACATACGCTTCCGGAGACAGCTTAGAAAACTCCTCATCAAATTTTGCTACGCATAAATAATCAATGCCACAATTTCTGATCATCTCCACCTTTTGCTCGAATGTAGAAATCAGGAAGTTCTCTCGATTTTTTAGAAAAATTGCCGTATGGGGAAGAAAAGTTAGTACCGCAGATGCGCATCCACGCTCTTTTGCTAGCTTAACAACTTCAGAGAAAACCCGTACATGCCCACAGTGCACTCCATCGAAATTGCCGAATGTCAAAACAACTTTTTCGGGACAATCGTGCCCGTATAATACTTTCATATAAAAAACTTTACATACAAACCAATGCGTGCTAGCACGAGAGCGTGCGTCCTAGTAGTTGGTGGAGGATAATAGTATGAGCGATGTTCTCATATACACTAAGACTCATTGCCCATATTGTACGAAGGCCAAGGCTTTATTCAACAAAAAAAGTATTTCCTACAGGGAAGTAGACATTTCAGACAATGAAGCTACCCGAAATGAGATGATTTCTAAATCGGGAGGCAGGATGACAGTACCTCAAATATTTATCGATGGGAAAAGCATAGGCGGGTGTGACGACCTATACAGGCTTTATGAATCTGGAGAACTTAAGCTATAACAGCGGTTCCTAATCTCTAGAATGTTCCCCCTAGTAGCCTTTATCCATACGCTGTAGTAAAACGCATCTTTTCCTGCCAGCAAAGTCTTTGGCATGTCTGCAGGATCTAGTCCATGTGTGATGCCCATAAGGGCTTTATGAAGCCACCAGAAATGAGATAATTTCTAAATCGGGAGGTAGGATGACAGTACCTCAAATATTTATCGATGGAGAAAGCATAGGCGGGTGTGATGATCTGTATAGGCTTTATGAATCTGGAGAACTTAAGCTGTAACAGCGGTTCTAATCTCTAGAATGTTCCCCCTAGTAGCCTTTATCCATACGCTGTAGTAAAACGCATCTTTTCCTGCCAGCAAAGTCTTTGGCATGTCTGCAGGATCTAGTCCATGTGTGATGCCCATAAGGGCTTTATGAAGCCACCAGAAATGAGATAATTTCCCAATCTGGAGGCAGGATGACAGTACCTCAAATATTTATTGATGGAGAAAGCATAGGCGGGTGTGACGACCTATACAGGCTTTACGAATCTGGGAAACTTAAGTTATAACGTAGGCTCTCACGCTCCAGAATGTTCCCCTTAGTGGCCTTTATCCATACGCTGTAGTACAACGCATCTTTTCCTGCCAGCAAAGTCTCTGGAATACCCACAAAATCTGAGCCCATGTGCAATTGCTTCCTTGCGTATGGTATCCTGATCTTCTCCTATCTCAAGAACTGCGCTTCCCCCGGATTTCAGGCATCTATTTAGTACCTTGAAAATCTGTAAATACTTCTCCATACCCCTTATTCCGCCATCGAGCGCTTGAGTAGGTTCATGCATCCTGACCTCATACTGTAATTCACGAATCTTACATCTCTTTATGTAAGGCGGATTACTTACTATCACGTCAAACTTGCCATAACACCTGTCCCAACTCATGCAGTGCAATTTTATTCTGCTCATCATACCGTGTCTGATTACATTTTCTCGAGCAACGCGATATGCCTTAACGCTCTTCTCGAACGCAACCCCGTAAGCGTTCTTGTAATGTGATAAAAGCGCAACTATGATGCACCCGGAACCGGTTCCCAGATCTGCAATAACCAACCTTTTGTTACTATTAGCATGCAGTCCTATTACAGTCGATATAATAGTCTCTGTGTCTGGTCTAGGATCAAGAACATCTGAACTAACAGAGAAGTCCATGCTCCAAAATTCCCTTCTGCAGAGAATATGAGACATTGGAACTCCAGATAGTCTCATTGTAACTAACCTGAAAAAGTCCTTTACCTTTGCATCATCTATACAAAGGTCCAGATTTGTAAGAACCTCAAGTTCTGTCATTTGTAAGACATGACAAATTATAAGCCTAGAATCTAGGGCGGCAGTCTCCACACCTACTCTATTCAAAACTGAGGTAGCTTCACCTAATAAAACTGCCACTTTCACCACGAGTACAACCCTAACACCCATCTATACCAGGACCAGGAACATAACGCGTTATTGTCCCTACAGGGCGCGCTAAGAACGCACCTCATTTCTTGTAGCTTAACAATATTATCTACAAATACGGAGGAAAATCCCAATTCTTAGGAGACTTAGTGAACACTTCTACCCCCGTTTTTGTAACTCCCAAGGAATGTTCAAATTGAGCAGATAACGAGAAATCCCTAGTGGTCACAGTCCATCCGTCTTGCTTACTTAGAACCGTATGGTGCTTTCCCACATTAATCATCGGTTCTACCGTGAAAAACATGCCCTCTTGCAATATAAGGTCCTCGTGTTCTTCATAATAATGGACGACATTGGGAAAAGAATGGAAAACCCTGCCTATCCCATGACCGCAATAGTCCCTTACTATCGAATACCCGTATTTGCTCACCTCCTGTTCTATTGCAAGTCCTATAACGTTAAGCTTTTTCCCAGGTGCTATCTGATTTATGGCAGCCCACATCGCATTGTAGCTGGCTTCGCACACACGCTTGGCTTTCACGGAAACTGAATCACCAATCCAATACATTCTGCTGGTGTCACCATACCATCCATCAAGTATAACAGTCACATCTATATTGATTATGTCTCCATCTTTGAGCTCAGAATCGTCGGGTATTCCATGGCACACAACAAAGTTTTTAGATGTGCATATAGATTTAGGGTATCCCCTATAGCCAAGTGGCGCCGGAATTGCCCCTGCTGAGACTATAAAATCGTGACAAAGCGTATCGAGCTTGTTAGTAGTGACTCCAGGTACAACGTACGGAGTGATGAAATCCAAAACTTCCGCTGCTAGCTTGCCAGCCTTTCTCATGTGCGCAAAGTCCTCAGGCGAGTGTATAGTTGCGCGTTCCAGCATCATTTAACTAAACCATCAACGTCATCCTGGTTGGATCCTCTATGTACTGCTTAACCCGAACTAAAAATGTAACAGCACCTTGACCATCAACAATTCTATGATCGTAAGAAAGCGCTATGTACATCATGGGCCTTATTTCTATCTTACCTTCTACCACAACAGGACGTTCCTGGATGGCATGCATGCCCAAAATGCCTGACTGAGGAGGATTGATTATAGGGGTAGACAACAATGACCCATACACGCCACCATTCGTAATCGTAAACGTAGCTCCAGACATATCGGAGACAGCCAATTTGCCACCTCTGGCAAGTGTACTCAATTCAACAAGCTTTTGCTCAAGTTCAGCAAGAGACATACTCTCTGCTGCCCTAATCACTGGAACAACCAAGCCCTTATCTGTACCTACAGCAACACCTATGTTGCAATAGTCCCTATATATTATTTCGTCTCCACGTATTTCCGCGTTTAGCACAGGTATTTCAGCACATGCCAATACCACAGCCCTTATAAAAAAAGACATGAATCCAAGTTTCACATCATGCTTCTTGATAAAACTATCCTTATACTTCGCCCTTATCGCCATGACAGCACTCATGTCTACTTCGTTGAATGTACTAAGAGTGGCTGCGACATTCTGAGATTCTTTCAATCTAGCTGCTATAACCTGGCGTATCTTGCTCATCTTCACACGTCTTTCGCCCGGCACGCTATCACTTTTGCGTTCAACTGGATTCCCAACATTACTGAGAGTATTTCCCGCACCACTGGGGCCACATTTTCCTAACGCTCTGGAAGATGGAGACACACCTGCTCCCGCAACAAAATTTTCCACATCAGGCGCAGTAGGAGAAAATTTACTCATACTCCTCTTCTGCTCTACCTCGGGTGACTTTGAGACTTCGTCAACCTTAGCAGCGTCCTGAGCGCCAACACTGTT
>NZ_JAWLNY010000037.1:0-9970 GCF_036903315.1 Anaplasma bovis
ATCGTCCCTACGTTTATATGCGGCTTCCTTCCCCCTTCTGTCATCCTTTATTACCACTACAAAATTATAACAAACCAAAGCTGCAGAGAGCGGGTAATGGGAATCGAACCCACGCAGGCAGCTTGGAAGGCTGCTACTCTACCACTGAGTTATACCCGCATAACCGTGGAGGGGGTAGGATTCGAACCTACGTACACTAAAGTGGGCAGATTTACAGTCTGCTGCCTTTAACCACTCGGCCACCCCTCCTTTCAAAAAACTCAGCCAAAGCAACACCACTTGTAATAACACATAATTTACAAAAACAACACAAAAAACCAACCTCTTCTAGTGTTGATTTTGAAAATTTTAATCCTACAATGGATTCTTTACGATGGTGCTGTCCTCTACTTGGGCACAACTGCATGGTATTTGCACTCAACAGATTCAGAACTTATGACCCGTATTCAACGTGAACGAGAACGACACATCTGGCTTTATGGTAAACATGCTTGTGAGTCTGCGTTAAAAAACCCACGGAGAATTTGTAATGAGCTCTTGTTAGTACAAAAACTTTCTCACAAATATGCTTCGGTACTAAAATTAGCGCAGGATAGGGCTGTTCCCGTCAGGGTGGTTGATGAGAAACATGTGCGCACCTCTTTGGGAGCAGATCACGTACACCAGGGAATAGCTCTGAAGGTCTTACCATTGTTCGGACAAGGGAATGAGGAAATACACATATCTAGTGTGGTATCGGATATTGAGCACGGAACACCTTCTGCTATTGTGGTCTTGGATAAGATAACTGATGTGCACAACATTGGAGCAATACTGCGTTCAGCTGCCTGTTTTTCCATAGATGCAATCGTAGTTACAAAACATGATTCTCCAGCTGAAACTTCAACTATAGCAAAGGTTTCTAGCGGGGCAGTAGATTTGGTGCCGGTGCTTTGCGTTGGCAGTTTGGTGCAAACTTTGAAGTATTTAAAACAGCATGGATATTGGTGTTACGGATTCGATATGGAGGGGGACAAGCACCTGCATGAGGTAGATTTTTGCGAGCGCAGCGTTCTAATACTTGGGTCTGAGGGGGTTGGCATGCGTAGATTAACAAGAGAACACTGTGATTATCTCGTAAAAGTTCCCATGTCCAATAAGATGGACAGCTTAAATGTCTCTAATGCTGCATCAATAGCCATGTATGCAGTATATACGCAGCACATGAAGTAGTGCGTGTGTGACATACGACTGTACAAGAGGATGGTACAGTAGTGTGTATATTCCAA
Source organism: Anaplasma bovis (assembly GCF_036903315.1). NCBI lineage: Bacteria > Pseudomonadati > Pseudomonadota > Alphaproteobacteria > Rickettsiales > Anaplasmataceae > Anaplasma > Anaplasma bovis. Next base: position 1,269 of record NZ_JAWLNY010000037.1, read on the forward strand.
AAAGTGCTTTAGATTTGCCAATACTTGTGTGCTAAATACTGGTACATGTTTAAAACCTAAGGTGGTCAACCAAAGTGACATCTTCTAAGCCTGAACATACTGGATGCCTTATCGTCGCTATAGATGGCCCTTCTTCATCTGGAAAGGGCATGCTTGCCAAGGCAGTAGCTAAGGTTTTTGGATTTACACATTTTGATACCGGAAGATTATACAGGGTATTCGCAAAAGAGCTCCAAAACGGGCATTTGAAGGTGCTTGCTGGGAAAAATTGCATAGATGAAGAGGATGAAAAACGGATATTGGCTCTGACATTGGCAGCTGATCCTGCTTACAGTACGGAAGAAGCGGGTAAACTTGCGTCAATTTTGGGGCGAAATGCAGACATGCGTGCAATTTTACTTCATATACAGAGAAAATTTATACTGTCTTCTAAACACGGGATCGTCGTCGATGGAAGGGACATAGCGTCAATAGTGTGTCCGGAAGCACACGTGAAGGTATTCGTTACGGCGTATACGTCTATTAGGGCACGTAGGAGATTCAAGCAATTGAAGCTTACCGCGGGCACAAGAAGGATGATGTTTAAGCAAGTATTTTTTAGTTTGCTGCAGAGAGATATAAGAGATTCTACCCGAAAAGTAGCTCCTCTCACGCGTATTGAAGGAGCCTTTTATCTCAATAACTCTCATATGAGCGAGGAAAAATCTGTTGCAGAGCTGGTGAAAAAAATAAAAACATTCTTGTAAAACTATGTGAACGGTATATCATTGCCACTCATTGTTTTTCGTTGTTTCAGGCTCGATTTATGTCATCAGGCGCAGAGTTGCAAGATAGTTCTCCAAACAGCATCAGTAAGATGCAATCTAATAAGTTTGTTGGCCATGGTTTTGATGGAGTTGATTTTGGTTCCACATCCTTTTCAGATACCCTGTCTGGGTTATTGGATGATTCCCCAAGAGAGGGTGATATCATAGAGGGAACTGTCATATGCATGGACGGTGGTTACATAACGGTTGACGCGGGGTTGAAGTCCGAGGGCGTAGTTTCGCTTAGGGAATTTGAGCTTGGTGAAGGCAGGCAGGACATAGCGATAGGTTCTAAGGTAAAGTTGTACCTGGAAAGAGTAGAGGGCAAGAGCGGTAGCGTAGTCCTCAGTAGAGAGAAGGCTGTAAGAGCGGAGTTGTGGCAGAAGCTTGAGTGTGCGTACGAAGAGCGCACTGATATAGAGGGGATAATCTTCGGTTCGATCAAGTGTGGTTACACGGTTGACGTTGGGGGAGTAGTTGCATTTTTGCCTGCGAGCCACGTCGGGTTGCGTCAAGTGAAGGATATAACACCTCTATTGGGCAAGAAGCAGAAGTTCCGCATACTTAAGATGGATAAGAAGCAAGGAAACATAGTGGTTTCCAGGAAGGCTGTTTTGGAAGAGTCTCTTGCTGGAGCTAAGGATTTGTTTCTTGAGCAGCTGGAAGAAGGCAGCATAGTAGAGGGTAAGGTTAAGAGCATCACCAAGTACGGGGTGTTCATTGAGATACACGAGTCTCCTACTGTGGGTGTGGTCGATGGGTTGCTGCATATTACGGATATATCTTGGAGTAGAGTGAGCCATCCTTCTGCAGTGTTTTCGTGTGGCCAGACAGTAAAGGCTAAGATTATACGTATAGACAGGGAGAATAGGAAAATTTCTCTTGGGATAAAGCAACTGGAAGAAAGTCCTTGGGCTAATGTGGAGGAGAGATACCCTGTGGACAGTATTCACAAGGGTATAGTAACCAGCATAGAGGACTATGGTATCTTTGTGGAGCTAGAGACTGGTGTTGAAGGTTTGATACACGTGTCGGAAGTGAGCTGGGTGAGAAATCACTTACCTGTAAATCAGTTGTTCATGCGTGGTGAAGAGGTAGAGGTAAAGATTCTGAGCTTGGATGCTGTGAAGAATCGTATGAGTCTCAGTATCAAGAGGTGTACTGAAAATCCTTGGGAGGCTTTCATAGCCAAGAATCCTGTGGGCTCTATAGTTGACACTAAGATAAAGAGCATCAGCAATCTTGGTATGTTTGTTTCATTTTGTGATGACACTTCTGGTTCTGGGATAGAGGGATTGATTCGTTCGACAGAGCTCAGTTGGAGTGGGTCTCCTGAGAGTGCTTTGAAGAAGTACAATGTGGGTGACACATTACAGGCAAAGATATTGATGGTTAATACCAATAAGAACAAGATAGACCTCGGGGTAAAGCAGATTGAGCACGATCCATTTTTAGTGCTTCTTAGGAGGATAAACACGGGTGACAAGATTCCTGTTACCGTATCAAAGGTTCTAGAAGATGTTGGCGTGTTGGTGGATGTGTTTGAGGGATATGAGAGCTTTAATGTACTTGTTGAGCAGGAATATCTTCCTGATAACAAGAAGTTTTTCCCTGGGGATAAGGTTGAAGCTGAGGTTTTGTTGATAGGTGCGTACAGTCTTGTTTTATCTCTGAAGTGAGGTTTGTGTGTGTTTGATCATTTGCTGAAAATAGAGACACTACATTCTAGAGTATCTGCATGGAGGGCTCTTTTTTTCATCACGGTCTGCTTTTTGATATTTGCACTGTTTCAGATAGATTATTCAAGGTTGTTTTCTTATGGGGTGCCGAGCAGCCTTAGTACCGGAGTGGTAGCCAGGATAAATGTTGATGGCAGCATTGAGCGCAACAAAAGCCGTGAGGCATTGCTAAAAAGCCTTAAGCGTAACAAAGCTATAAAGGCCGTTATACTACAAATAGACAGTCCCGGTGGCACTGTGGGGGATAGCGAAGTTTTGTACAAACATCTTAGGGAGATCGCAGAGGAAAAACCCGTGGTTGCTATGCTGGGAAATGTGGCAGCTTCTGGGGGTTACATGGTTGCTCTTGCGGCTGACTATATAATAGCTAGGAATGGTACTATTACCGGTTCCATAGGGGTGCTTTCGCAGTATATTGGCGTTGCGCAGCTTGCTAGGAATTTGGGTATCTCGTTAAAAACCATAAAGACGTCGGAATTGAAGGCTGCTTCTTCTCCATTAGAGGATCTTAGTAGCACTTCTGAGAAGGTTCTTCAGGAAGTGGTGGATGATTTCCACAGATTTTTTGTTGGGTTAGTTTCGGAGCGAAGGGGTCTTGTTGGTGGGGAGCTTTCTAGAGTATCCGACGGCAGAATTTACACTGGCATGCAGGCTCTTAAGCTTGGTCTCATTGACGAAATAGGTGGAGAGAAGGAAGCCTTTGAGTGGTTGAAGGGCAGAGATATAGATACTGAGAAGCTCTTAGTAAGGGACATGGATTATCATCGTGGATTTGACTCCAGGGGATTTCTTAGTATGCTGGGATCATTGATGAGAGTTGCTTTGGCGCACTTTGCGTGAGATAGGAGATTAACATGTCTTTGAAGTCTGATCTCATAAAGCGTATTTCGAGAAAAAATCCTGCACTTGGGGAGGTTGTAGTATCTCAGATATTGAGTGTATTTTTTCTTTCTATAGTGGAGCATATTAGCGTTGGCTGTAGAGTGGAGTTACGTGGATTTGGTTCTTTCTCTGCTAGGAGTTATGTTTTCAAGGATTGCAATCGTGAGCTGGGAAGATCTCGGTACAGGAAAATGTACTTTCGTCCAAGTGAGAAGCTCGTAAAAGCCGTAAACAACTGTGATTCGCCGTCAGCCAAACCTTACAATGACGGTGGTAGGCAATAGCCCCGGAGCTGTGCGCCAGACTTTTGCAATCTTTATACAGCAACAAATAGTTTGCGTATCTGTCTCATCTGTACTAGCTTGGAAGGTCTTTGTTTGAATTTTACATGGCTTTATGAAGAATGTTGAGAGCATTGCGGAGCATCGTGAAAAGTTGCGCCAGGCTTTTGATGCGTTAGAAATGTATCTACAGAATACCAACCACTCGACAAAAGAGGATGCCACGCATGCTGAAAAAGTCGTGCTGCAAGAGCAGATAAAGGAGCTAACTACAGCCAATGAAAACCTTCAACGGGAGCTCAAACATGTGACGGATGAGTGCTCAGAATTGAGAATGGCTTGTAGTAAGGGAGTGGATAAGCTAAATTCTCTGATAGGCATAGTACAAACACTTGCAGAGCAAGAGAGAGAGGACGCAAAGTGACTGAGGGTGATATTTCGACCGGCACTCAACATATTGTAGACATTGCATTCCGGGGCACCGTATATAATGTGGCGTGTAGGAAGGGGGAAGAGTCAAGGTTACTGGAGTTCGTTGGGAACATCAACGAAATGGTCACTTCGATTCTGGGAGCAGAAAACGGCAAAAGTAAGGTGTCCGATGTTTTGTTGTTGCTTCTGGTATGTTTTAAGCTACTCGATAGAGTGGAAGATATGGAGAGTGCTTTCCAAAAAATACGTGCTGAGTTACAGGAATGTAAAATAAGGTATGATGCAGAAGTGAACTTGAGGTCTGAATTAGAGGAGGTATTGGGTTACAGTGCCGATAGACTAAGCAGACTGGTAGACCTTTTTAAAGAGTGCACAGAGGGTGCGCAATCACAGTCCTAAAGCCTTGCATCTTAGCTCTTTTCACGTATTTCACCGCTGCTTGACAAATTAGCGTGTATTGGAGTACTATGGCCTGCGTTGTTTGGGGTGCTTTTTTTTCTTTCCTTGGCTTTCTTCTTTTATTCATCATGAGGGTATTTATGGTCCGTGGTGGTAGTTATGCTGCAGTTCCATTGGTGGAGCGATTTGTCTTGTGCGCCATGAGTGGTGCTTCTACCTTTGCCATTTCTTTAGTATCTGCTGCCCAGGTGTATATTGTTACAAAACTGTGCGGTAGTAACTTTACGTCTAAAGCGCTGGACCTGTGCAATGGAAATTTAGAAAAATACAAGAAATGCATGAAGGCTGCGATTTTTCCTACACTGGAGATGCTTGTTTTTCCCACGATTTTCACGTTTCTCCATATGTACATTGCGCTCAGTAGCGTATATTGCATGTTGGGTTGCATGGTGCTGATGTCATGTACTTGTATTGCACTGCGCATGTCGGGAGTTGTTTCTGGGTGTACCTCTGTAAAGGCCCCCGTGTACCCCGGTGGTTACCCCTTTCCTACTGTATCGGCTGGGGAATGTGGCAAAAACAATTTGGTTCATTCTACTTCTACTAATGTGGGCTATAGAGCGACTACATCAGAAAACGGCCATAGGGACGCTGCTGAGCATGAGCATGCAGGTCCGATGCCTTGGAAAAAAGCCCTTGCTGTAGCGTTTCTTTTGGTGCCCTTTAGAGTGGCAAGCCTGGCTTCTTTGCTCATTCTTACAGCAACAAAGCTTGTACTTTTACCCGTAGCTTTGATTTCTGACATAGTTTACGCAGCTACCGGTATGTGGATAGTGTCGACAAAGAGCACAACTGTTATAAACAAGCGTGCTTTTTTTAAGGAATCATCCAATGTAGCAAGCCGTATACGTGGTTTAGCTGCTGCAGTATTTTACGATCTGGCGTGGGTTTTGAGTCTGGGTGTCTATGGTGCGGGAAAGATAATTTATGCATCCACTGACGTTCCTGCTAGCTCCCCTGAAGCCGAAAATTGTTCAGTGCGCAGCGACCTGTCTTCTTGCTGCAAAACCCGCGGTGTTGACGCTGAGAAGACGCTGCCTAGTTCTGTAGGAAAAGACAGCAGCAGTATTAGTGGATTCGTACAGGATATTAGCTGCTGCAAGGCGGCTGCCATTGCCCGTCCCGCCTCTGCTCCCTCTGCGCTTCTTCATTGATTATTAAGCAGCAGGCTTTACAGAATATCTAGGTGCGCCCTGTTCGGAAGGGATAGTTTCGTCTCTGTTCTTTTTAGGGTGTAGTGTTAGGACAGAGTTTTTTCTGTTTCTAAAAAATCAGAGGAGTGCTATTTTGTGCTTTGTAACCGTTCTGTTCTACCCGCTTACTTCCATAGAACACGCCGGTGCTACGGATAATACTGTATTGAGGGCTTTGTGAAAAGAAAAGTTGCAGTAGTACTACTGAATCTGGGTAGCCCGGCATCGTACGCAGAGGTAGAACCTTTTCTTTTCAGCATGTTTAGTGACAGATACGTCATAGACCTACCCGCTATATGCAGGATTCCCCTGGCGAAGTTGATCTCTAAACTCCGTTCACCAATCTCAAAAAAAATACATTCGCGTATAGGAGAAAAATCTGTGCTTCTGGAAGCAACCCAGGCACAGGGACTGGCTCTAGAGGATATGTTAAATGAAACAACCGCTGGAAAGAGTGAGTACAAGGTGTTTGTGTGTATGCGACATTCCGCTCCAGGTGCTCACCAAGTCGTCAACGATGTGCATTTATACGGTCCAGACCGGGTTATACTGCTGCCAATGTATCCTCACTATTCCTACGTGACGACACAATCTTCCGTTGATGCTTGGTACAGGGCTTCATACGAGCTTGGACACACATTTAATACGCACATTGTCTGGCACTACTATAACAATAGTCACTACATTGCCGCGCACTGTGAGCTGCTATTACTTGAGTATCGCAAAGTTTTAGAGACCCATGGCACTCCACCTAAGATACTATTTTCTGCGCACAGTATACCTCTATCCTTGATGCGGAGAGGAGATCAGTACGAACAACACATAAAGTGGAATGTAGAGCTCATATTGCAAGCGTTGAAAATCCCAAATCTGAATAGTGTACTTTCTTATCAAAGCAAGATTACAAGCCCATCAAAGTGGCTCGCACCCTCTACTAAACAGGAAATTATGAAAGCTGCCAAGGACGGCGTCCCCGTGCTCTTGGTGCCCCTATCTTTTACCGCAGAAAATTCGGAAACGCTTGTGGAACTAGATTTGGATTATGGCATTTTGTTAGAAACAGGAAAGTTCTTCAGGGTTCCAACTTTGGGAACTCATCCATCGTTTATACAGTGTTTATACAAGATTCTGCGAGAACCGGAGCCACTGTAGTTACTCTACTTTCCACATATTAGATCCCATTTCGTACAATCTAGACAGTGCACGCTTCACATCATGGGTCATTTTTCCCGTATACAGGTTACATATATCGGTTGCTATTGAGCAGAACAGACGACTCTTATGCTCATACAACGTGTCTATTAGCACAATAAATCTTTGAACTTCATTTTGTAGGTATGCATCGAAAACAGGTATGCCATGTACAAAAATTTCAGGAAAAGTCTCTGCTATCTTGACATATTCCAACGTCCATAAGGGATTCGTATTCCCACAAAGCTCATTAAAACTAAACCACGCGACGCCACTACATTCTTCCCCTATTTCGAACTTTCTACCTTGAACGGTAAGCGCCACCTTTTTCGTGTCTTGAAAGTTTATTTGCTTTAAAAAGTGATCCCTAAGCATCTTATCCGCATTTTCTCCGATGTAAAAAGTGCAGCCACTTTTTACACTCTTAGCACGACGATAATCATCTGCTCCAGGCATTTCCAAAACTTCCATTTTCTCTTCAATCAAGTCTATAGCAGGGAGGAAACGATCTCTGTGAATGCCATCCTCATATAGTTTTCTGGGGTGGTAATTTGAGGTCATAAAAATCTTCAGGTTGCGAGAAAATAAGGCGGAGAACACGCCCTTTAAAACCATGGCTTCGCATATATCGTGCACTTGAACTTCATCTATATACAGAAGGTCTATATCCTTTACCATAGCTTCTACCACGTACGCGACATGATCCTGTGATTCTCCACTTAATCGTGCATCTTGTAATAAATCATGTATGCGCTTCATGAAATCATTGAAATGTGTTCTGTACTTTCGCTCAATAGCACAGTACTCGTAGAAAATGCCCGTCAATAGCGACTTTCCCCTTCCTACTTCACCATACAAGTACACTCCCCTTTTGTGAAGTGCACCTGTATTCTTTCGCCAACGCTCCCACCACTTCCGCGACCTACTATTGTATTTTTCTAACTCTCTTAGAATAGAAACCTGAAGTTCATCAAAAACAATCTCTCGCGCAGAAACCATACGATTATAAGTTGTAAGTATTTTGCCTGAGTCGAAACTGTCCACGAGCACCCCGAAACCAATACACCGAGCGAGTGTTTATAATATACCGTGCAGCAAATAAAGCCGCAATGTGACTCCTTCGAACTCAATCGAGGAATACATATGCAAAACTTTTACACGTTTACAGCGGCGGAAAATGGTGTGAAGCATCCAAACATGCACACTACTCTTATTCACACACTTTAGAAGCCTTAGCAGACGTGAGTGCTTTCATCTTTTTTCTAACATATACGGGACTGTAACCTGCAAGATGACACACTGTAACAAAATCAGCATGCATATCTTTGATCCAGTTGAACGCTTTCACCTTCTCTACAAGATATTCCGTTCTCTTATAGTTTGATGTGATATCCACTAGTGCCTGTAGTATTACCGCACCCCATAAAGCCCTGTAGCGTACATCCTCGCTCGAGATCTCTCCTTCTTTTGAAGCACATGTGTCCTCCACAGAAAAAAGCCCTTCGTGCTCGTTAGAATGGTCGTGAAAATTTAGCAAATCAGAATTCATGTTTATACCTCAGATGTAAATCTGGCAAATTCAAAACTTACGTAAATAGAAAAATCAAGCTGCGTACTGAACATTCATAAATAACCAAAAGCTAAAAGCTAATCATTTCGTCTGCAGCGGTGGATATTCTGCTTATGCTTGGTTTAGTATAATTATATTGGATATTTCCT
>NZ_JAWLNY010000038.1:0-9899 GCF_036903315.1 Anaplasma bovis
TCATGTGAGAACAACGTAGTAAGCATACACATGTCTTATAATCTACGTTATGAAGGATTTTGGTTATGAACTGCATCTCAGTGTTTTTGGCTGCATAGGTGAAAACAATGTCACCTACATACGAAATGAAATGCACATTAGTCTATGCACCTACGATATGTGACGCCGAGCAGCCAACATTTTAGTGCGCACAGCACGGCCACCTAAAGCTATAGAAAGACTTACACAAATATTTTGGGCACGGGGCCGCGTCTCAGGCCACAAAACAACATCACCCACTACACGCAGTTGCGACCAAGCCTACAATCATTCCAACAAGCACGCAGGCCTAAGGTGGAGAAATATGCGTGATGTAAAAACTGACTCCGCCCCAGAGACTAAGTCAAATCCCCCCCCCCCTCGTTATGGAGGTACAAACGCGGCTAGGTGACTTTATTTCCAAACACGTACTAGGCTCCTGTGCGTCGTTTCCAGCTGCAACACAAGATGCAGCTTCTGTTACGATTATTTGTGGGCAGTTCTCAGTAGCCTGTTCAGACAGAGGCGACCCACAGCCAAATTCAACATAAACTTCACTGCAGAACCCTCTTTTACGTCTGCAGGTTTGCTCAGGCACCGTCAAATAATGACCACTAGTGTGCGATGACCCAACACGACGCTGTGCATTACGCAATCCCGCACCTAGACCGGATGATTGCTTTGTCCTCGCTTCCTTCCGGAAACACTTTTTGAGCTCCCTAAGGCAGTCCTGCATAATACCAGAGCTAGCTACATCTAAGAATGCCTTGGATAAGACAGTGTGCCCCTCCATCCTCTGAGCAAACACAGCACTTACATTGTCGTTTCCATAGTGCGAAGGTACCTTGATAGGCACACTTTGTGAGGCAGCCTTCTTTCCCTCGGGAACTGAACGTCCTAAAGCACTACCGTGCGAAAGACGCCCCTTCTCCTTGAAGAACTTATCCAAACTATTCAATACCTCTGTGAACTTATCACTGCCAAAACCCGAGATAGGAAGCTTCATCACTTCTTCTATAAGCCCCGCCGTCCGATCTATAAGAGAGTCAGCCAACACACCTGGATCTGTGCTAGAATTACTAATATCATCTAGTAGTCTATCCAAAACCTCAAACTGTTTCTCCGTAGATCTTGCTCTGCATTCACTGCTTTGAAGTCCTCCACTGCTCCGTGCATTTACTTTGCTCAGCATGCTTCCCTTTGATCTTGTATATTCACCAGGAAAAACAGGAAGTGAGGACGAATCCCATGCAGCAACCTGCGGAAACATATTCCGAGAATAGTGCACATCATCTAACCTGCACATGCAAATAGTGAAAAGTTCAAGAGCACATCCCACTGAGGCCATGAAATCTTCCCGAGATTTTTTCAACACACCATACAGCGCTGTTGCGCGTCCACAAGTAGGTTGCGGAGTCCCGCCCTGCAGTGTGCTCCATGCTTCTTCCCAGGTACAAACCTTTGCGAGCAATATGGCAATGTTGTCTACAATACTCTTGATGGTCTTCCTAACTGTCGGAGAACTGTAAAAAGAACTAGAGCCGGCATCGTTATTTCTTCGCAACATACCACCAATGAGAGTATCAATTGTATCTAGAGCACCCTCAAGGTCACATATTTCTCCAGAACAATCGTAGATTTTTTCCACAATCCCATGATTTTCATGCTCCTCCTCATACGCAGCTAGCGCATGCGCATAGTTCCCAGATTTGATCGTTATATAGTCAACATAAGAGCACGCTTCCAGAAGGTGAAAATTAACAAAACTATGTGGCAGCACACTGTCCTCCTTTGAGGCAATGGATATACCTTTAGAATCTGCCCAAGCATTAACAGCAAACTTGAACGCAGACAAAGCAATCCGATGTTCATCGTCAGGAGCCCACTCCCCAAGACCACGAGCCTTACGAAGTTGTTCTATGCAATGTTCAAACTGCATAATTGACGCCTGCGCAGCCGTAGCTACATGTTCATGTGGGGTGGTGTCACTCATCAAAAGAACTAGCCTTAGAGCTGCTCTTATGCCAGAAAAAGACAACGGACCGCATCCGTTTGTGGAGGCAGATGAAACCGCGCATCCCTCTAACAGGGAATTAACGCAAGTAAACACTGCTCTACTGGCATGCCTGTAATATTTTTCGTCACCTTCCTTCTTTTCCTTAGGATCACGATGTACACGGTTCTGTATATCACGAGCTGCATATGCAATGTGTGACACAGCTTCTTCCAAATGTATTACAATACGAGATTTGCATAGGGGGAGGCACCCATCAAAGAGCTTGTCGTTTTGTCCTGCAATCAAAGGCGTAAGACCCTTTAACGCAGAATACAGCTCATCAAGAATGGAAAATGTGTGCGCCTCCTGCAACAATCCTGGTGTCCCACTACCTAGGTAATCTTTGATGCCCCAATACGTATGTAAGAGCTGCGAGTTAAGCTCTCGACAATCCTTCTTAGATATGCGTATTGCTGCAGACATTGCATTTAGGGCACACTTTACAGCGTACGCAGGGTTGCGCACAGTGCTTCGCTTGCTAAGATACGAGTCACTGCCGCCATACTGAGAAAACAAAAGGTCCACATCATCGAGAAGCTTGAGATATAGGTCACAGCTATCATGCATAAGGAATACCGCAAAAACTGGATAAGGTGAGCTAGGGAACGTCCTCACGGGACTTAGCCCATGCACTCATTTTTACAAGAAAGACACATGGTATGCAACTGTATTTTGTATTAATGCAACTGTTTCTTAGACACTCAATGAACATAAGAAACGCGCGTATGGCCACTTGTCATCAAGTACGTGCGAAAAAATGAATGCACAAGAGCACGAAAATATGCAACATGCTGGACAATATTTGTTGCAGCAGATGAAGCTGTCATGGTTGCAGCGTTGCACTAGAAATGTAAGCGTGCGTAATGCAGGTCTATAAAAGATTTGAGCACGGCCCTTTCTATCAGATATAAGTGCTTCAGCAGCTGTAATTTGGCAGTAGGCCGCTGCTATGTTGTGTGAAAGGTTGTTTAATGGATGGTGTGTCCTCTATGCCCACTGCCTCATAATAAGGATGAGCCATGTGGCTAGAAACCTGGTGTACAGATCTGAATAACGTTTATAGAACATGCATTACCAAAATCACTGTTAAGGATGAACGTAGTAGCGGAAAAGGCGGCAAACGCAACGTGCACACAACCACACTAGATACTACAACACACAGCCATAAACCACCGTCAGCAATAGATAACAATGCGTAAGCGGAGCTCCTATGAAACACCGTATGCAGTAAAGATTGGTGGGTGTTCCCTATATCACCGTGGGGGGGGGGGAAGCTGCTTATAGCTGCAACAGCAGTGACTGACCATTGGTTCAGAGATGAGTGTTGGGACAATAGGCAACTTATGGGGTGTTAGATGCACGTTGTACAGCTCTCCTTCCATAGCATACTTGCCACCAGGTAATGGATCTAACGCACGATTTAGGGAACCAAGTGTACAGTTCAGCGATTCGAGTAGGAGACTTAGCTTGGAGTTCAGAGAATCAGCATCGTCACCATCTAGTGAATTTAAATCGCGGATATCACCTATTAGCTTTACGGCAAGATTATGCAAAACGCCGTGCATGCTACATTCCCCTGACAGTTTTGACGATATCTCAGTAGGGGAAGAATAAGGTCTCCTTTGCAGCACCTGCTTCAGTGTACTGTTTAGTAGGTCGTGGTATACATGTTTATCAGGCTGCAATTTATTTAATATGTGATACGTAGTTTGCGCTGCAATGGTGATTGCCCTATAGTCTGCCCCTGTTTTGTCAACCTTATAGGTGAGACGACAAAGAGTACTGCACAGTGAGATAAGAGTTGCAAGGAGTAAAGAGCCTTTGCGATCTTGACCTGCAGTAGGCAATTCATTCTCTACTACATTTGCAATAAGGACTAGCATCAAGAGGGAATCTAACAATACTATATCCCGATGCCCCTCTTCCTCGTGCGGGTGTTCTACAGCTTCACGATCCATAACATACCTAATTTCTATGGGAATAAAATAAGCACAACCAATCGGTGTCGCATCTTTTTCGACGATACCGAATACAACTTTGCAGTGTATCACGAGCCATATCATTCATTATATGACATGTAGTATAGGGAAATATAGCAGTAATTCACAGTGGGTTCTACTGCGCGCGTAAGTTGCGCTCTTCAGATACACCGCGTTGTCATACTTAGCGCGGTTGTTATGAAGGTCCATTTTACGTACCAGGCCACGTCTGTGACGAATTTCGAGTGCGCGGCAGGTAGCGTTTGCATATGTTTTTGTCTCCAGCTAGTATTGGGCTAAGTGTGAAACCTGAGAAGTAGGGGGCTGGCGTTTTATGCAATATTCCTATTATAAAGTAGCACGCTTTCGCTACCGCAAGTGATTTCTGTCATAGCTTGTAGTGCGTTAATGGACCGTATGTGTGTATAGTGTGTCAAGGGGGAGGGGATTTTTACTTCTCCTATAACTCGGTTTTTTGAATTCTTATAGTTTGCTATGCTCGACTACGGCATCACCATATCCCTGCATTATTATCACCACTTCTGTACAGTAGACGGCTTTTATGGTGCGATGTATACGGGATATTTCTCACTGTGTGGTAAGCTGCTTATAGTCCCTACAGCAGTAACTGACTCTTGGTTCAGAGATGCATGTTGTGGCAATAGGTAACTTATGCGGTGTTAGGTGTACATTATATAGCTCCTCCTCTATAGGATCTATGCCGGGTAATGGATCTAACACACGATTTATAGAACCAAGTGTGCAATGTAGCGATTCTAGTATGGGGCTTAGCTTGGAGTTTATAGAATTGGCATCCTTATCATCTAGTAAATTTAGTAAACCAAACACACCATCTAGCAGCTTTATCGCAAGATTATATATGACTCCATGTGCACTACTTTCTGTCGACAATTCTGATGATACCTTAGCTGATATCTCAGTGGCTGCAGGATTGGATTTTATCTGCAGCGCCTCCAGCACTTTACTTAATGTGTCGTGGTATACATGTTTCTCTTGGGGCAATTTCTTGAATATTTCATACGTAGCATTCACCGCAGCGGTGATATTTTCCTGGTTTGCTCTTGTGATTTCAACATTGGCAGTAAGAATACCAACTGTGTTGCATAGTAAAATAAGTGTTAGGCCTAGTAGAGAAATTTCGTGTGCTTCCGCAGGCGATTCATCCTCTTCCACACCCATCGCGGAGGCCAGTAGCAAGAGGGAATCTAACATTGTTAGCATATGATCCCCCCCCCCCTCATAAGGCGTTCTACGGCTTCAAGATTCATAATTTACCTAATTGTTCAAACATCACGCACCTGATTTTCCACGAAAAATAATACGCCACAAAACACCGGCATCGCGTCTTACAACAACACCTATGTTATAGCACACTATGAGCGACATCACTCATTATACGATATATAGCGCAGAGAAATACAATAGTAATTCACAGTGGGTTCTACTGCGCGCGCAAGTTGTGCTCTTCCGATACACGGCGCTGTCATACTAACACTTTTCAAAAGGACCGCTTTGGGTTTGGGTGACATTTTACAACGACTTAGTGTGTGACAGATGAGGTATTTTTTCTTCAATTTATCCTAGGGTAAGCGTTAAATCTGGGGAGAAAATTTCTGACAGTTTGTATTACAAAGTGGCACTCTAGCTTTGCCATAGTACTCCTATCGTAGCTCATAGTACTGGTAGCGGGAAGTGTGCATGTATAAGTGAAAGTGCGTTAAGCAAGAGGGAAAATTTTTACGCCTATTATCCTAGTACAACTTGTTTCTGAGTTTGTATAGCGTTTCGTGGTATTCACTTCTACGGTATGACCATTCCGCAAAGCATAGCTATTTAATATGGTGGCCACAGCTTCTGTGACGTGCGCAAAGAAAGCTTCTCACTTCATAGTGAGTTGCCGATAGGTAGTGCAGCAGTAGCTGACTGTTGGTTCAGATATGTTCGTTGGGACAATAGGTAACTTACGTGGTATCAAGTGTACGTTGTATAGCTCTGCCTCCATGGCATAGTTACCACCAGGTAATGGATCTAACGCACGATTTAGGGAACCAAGCGTGCAGTTCAGCGATTCTAGTAGGGGACCTAGCTTGGAGTTCACAAAATTGCTATCTCTACCATCTGGTAAATCGAGTAAACCGTAGATGTCACCTACTAGCTCCACCGCAAGATTATGTAAAACGCCGTGCATGCTGCATTCTGCTGATAATCTTGACGATATCTCAGTAGGGGAAGGATAAGATTTCATTTGCAGTAGTGTGTACAGTGTACTGTCTAGTAGGTCGTGGTATACATGTTCATAAAGCGGCAATTTATTTAATATTTGATACGTAGCTTCCACTGTAATGGTGATGTTCCTATAGTTTGCTTCTGTCATAGCGACATTATCGGCGAGAAGAGAAAGGGTACTGTACAGCAAGATAAGCGTTAGACCTAATAAAGAAGTTTCGTAGTCTGTACCTTCGGTAGGTGATTCATCCCCTTCTATACTTATTATAGAGGCTAGTATCAGGAGATAATCTAACAATGTTAGATCTTGATCCTCCTCGTACAGGTGTTCTACACCTTCATGATCCATAGCATACCTAATTTCCTGTGGAGAATAATGAGCTATAAACCATCGGTGTCGCATCTTGGAACGACACCAAGGACAACTTTGCAGGGCGCGATGAGTGATGTCACGCATTACAAGGTACACGGTGCTGAGAAGTACAGTAGTAATTTACGGAGGGTTAATGCTGCCACAGATAAGTGGCGCCTCTATGATATGTCGTGTGCAGCAAAGGTTAGGGGGCCTCATCTCACCGTAAGCTGCTTATAGCTACAACAGCAGTATCTGACTGCTGGTTCAGATATGCGCGTTGGGACAATAGGCAACTTATGGGGTGTTAAATGCACGTTGTACAGCTCTGCCTCCATGGCATATTCACCACCAGGTAGTGGATCTAACGCACGATTTAGGGAACCAAGTGTGCAGTTCAGAGATTCAAGTGGAGCACCAAGTAGCTTATAGTCACCAGGGTTATGAACCTCATCTAGTAAATTTAATAAACCCGACATGTCATCTACTAGCTTTATAGTAAGATTATGTAAGACGCCATGTGCACTATAATTTGTTGACATTTTTTCAGGTAGTTGAGAAAGCAGCTCGTCTACAGAGAAGGGCATTGTATTCACTGCATATAGTGTTCTATTTACCCAATCGTGGTATACGCTTGTACTGGACAACTTACCGAATATTTGATGTATGGTTCGCGCCGCAGTACCTATGTCTCTTTCTTGTGCTTTTGCAATGCCATTGGAACGTACTAAAAGCTTCAATGTGATACATAGGTAGACAAGTGCCATACTCAAGACAGTGCTTACGCGGCATCTGCCTGAACGTGCATCTTCTGCTGGATATCTTGTGTCATGCGCTAACACTTGCACTACATTATTGAGCACATGTTGTACATAATCCAAGAGATTTAAGAGGGAGTACATGGCATCTTCCCTCGCAAATTGAATTACAGCTTCACTATCTGTGTCCACGACATACCTACTTTTTTTCACGAGAAAGGTGGCCCTCAAACTACAGCATCGCATCTTTAGCCATACAGACGGACAGCCTTGAAGAGCACTTCGTTCATTATAGGGCACACACTAGAAAGAAGTACAGCAGTAATCTTCTGCAGGTTCTGGTATACATGTAAGTTGCGCTCTCATGATAAATTGCCTGCAGTACCTGTCGGGGTATTCCTTGGCTTATTTCAGGATAAGCTGCCGATAGCCTGTGCAGCAATAACTAGCCTTTGGTTCAGAGATGAGCGTTGGGACAATAGGCAACTTGTGAGGCGTTAAGTGCGCGTTATATAGTTCCGCTTCCATGGCATATTTACCACCGGGTACTGGATCTAGCGCGCGATTTAAGGAGCCAAGTGTGCAGTTCAGCGATTCTAGTATGGGACCTAGCTTGGAGTTTACAAAATTGCTATCCCTGCTATATGGTAGGGCGAGTAAACCGTAGATGTCACCTATTAGCTTCACCGCAAGATTGTGTAAAACGCCGTGCATGCTGCATTCTACTGACAATTCCGACGATATCTCAGTAGGGGAAAGATAAGATTTCATTTGCAGTGTATACAGCGTACTGTCTACTAGGTAGTGGTATACATGTTCATCAAGCAGCAATTTACTGAATATGTGATACGTAGCTTCCCCTGCAATGGTGATGTCCCTATAGTTTGCTTCTGTCATAAAGACATTATCGGCGAGAAAAGAAAGAGTACTGTACAGCAAGATAAGCGTTAGACCTAATAAAGAAGTTTCGTGTTCTAGACCTTCAGTAGGTGATTCATCCTCTTCTGCACTTATTGTAGAGGCTAGTATCAGGAGGTAATCTAACAATGTTAGATCTCGATCCCCCTCGTACAGGTGTTCTACAGCTTCATGATCCATAACATACCCAATTTCTACGGAGAATGACGAGCTACAAAGCGCTGGGAGCGCACTTGCAACGACACCAAGGACAACTTTATAGCAGTGATACCACTTAATTATAAGGTATACGGCTCTGAGAAGTACACCAGTAATTTACAGTGAGTTCTTGTATACACGCAAGTGGCGCCTCTATGAAATACCGCATGCAGTAAAGATTGGGGGTATTCCTTATCTTACCGTAGGGTAAGCTGCTTATAGCTGCAACAGCAGTAACTGACCGTTGGTTCAGAGATGAGTGTTGGGACAATGGGCAACTTATGAGGTATTAAATGCACGTTGTACAGCTCTCCTTCCATGGCGTGCTTACCACCAGGTAATGGATCTAACGCACGATTTAGGGAACCAAGTGTACAGTTCAGCGATTCGAGTAGGGGACCTAAGTCAGAGTCTACAGGATTAGAACACTTATATAGTAAATTTAGCAAACTTGACACGTTATCCACCAGCTTTATCGCAAGATTATGTAAGACACCATGTGCGCTACAATTCGTTGATATTTTTTTAGGTAGCTCGGAAAGCAGCTCGTTTACGGAATAAGGCATCGTATTCACTGAACGCAATGCCCCATCTAGCAAATCGTTGTATACACCTTTACTCAACAACTTACCAAATATCTGACGTATGGCTTGTGTTGCAGCAACCACGTCTCTTTCTTGTGTGCTTGTAGTAATGCAAGTATTATGGACTAAAAACTTAAATGCGGTACATAGGTAAATAGGTATAATACACAAGAGAGAGCTTACGCGGTATCCCCCCGAGGATGTGTACTCCTCTGCATATCTTATGTCCCGGGCTAACACTTGCTCTACATTGATGAGTACATAATGTTGCACATGATTTAAGAGATCAAAGAGAGGGTCTTTAGTGTCCCCCCCCCCCGAAAATTGAGCTACAACTCGATTATCCGCAGCCATAACATACCTACTTTTTCACTGAAAAGATGAACCCACAGATACGGCAACGTCTTGAACTATAAAGGCGGACAACCTTAAAGCACATTACGGGCGGTATAGGACATACACTAGAAAAAAAAGTACAGCAGCAATCTTCTACAGGCTAGGTATACAACTGCAAGATGTGCCTTCATGGCATATTGATGCAGCACATCAGGTATTCCCTATATCACCGCGAGGTAAGCTGTCGGTAGGTTGTACAGCAGTAGCTCACCGTAGGTTCAGAGATGAATGTTGGAACAACAGGCAACTTATGAGGTGTTAGATGCACGTTGTACAGCTCTCCTTCCATGGAACACTCACCACCAGGTAGTGGATCTAACGCACGATTTAGAGAGCCGAGTGTGCAGTTCAACGATTCAAGCAGGGAACTTAGCTTGGAGTTCTCAAAATTCC
>NZ_JAWLNY010000039.1:0-9458 GCF_036903315.1 Anaplasma bovis
TAACCGAAATTTGTAGGACAGAACGTATGAACTTTGTGATGCCTAGTATTATGTTAGACCTGCTCTGCGCCTTCATTTGCAGGGCCCTGTTGCGATCGTTCTTACTAGACCACTCTGAAACTATTGGCTTTATCATACCCATGGCTTCCAGTACTTCAGAATTGCGACTGGCAACATCTATGTAACTGGTATTTCGAACGTTTTCCTCAGTAGACTCCTGAACGATCTTTTTCGTTGCAAGCTCATTCCACACCGCCATAAAAACCAACAGTACTATCCCCACTACTGCTATAATGCCGGTGATCTTGTGTATCATGAATATGGCCACTAGATACACTATCGCCCAGGGCATATCAAAGAGTGAAAATATACCCATTCCTGTTATGAAGCCCTTCACCATTCCTAAGTCTCTTATGGCTTCACCACTTGAGGTAGAACCTTTAATAGATGTAAGACTCACTGCCTTCTGTATTAGGTCTGGAGTTGCCTCTCTATCTATCCAATCTGCAACCTTTGCCATAGTCAAGGATCTGCAAACGTCCAGCAATGCAGAGCAAACTAATGCCGTCAATGTTACCAGGCTTAGCATCAGCAACGTAGACGAGCTTCCGCTTGAAAGTACCCTATCTAAAACCTGAGAAGTGTAAAGGGGCAAAAATAAGACCAGTACGTTAATTGCGGAACTAAACCAAAATACAAACCAAAATACGCTTTTACACTTTTCCAATGTCTGATAAAGAACACTCTTTTTCAGCTCTTTAGTCGCGGCAACATTGAATTTTATACCTTCCACATACAACTCCAAAAATATAACGGAACTACCTTGATAAAATGACCCGGCCTTTGGGTTTGGATATTACTATAAAAATTCGCTTAGTATAAGGTAAATTAGCATTGTATGCTCTGTACATATGAGGTATAATCCCCGGTAGGGAGCCTGTTTGTATTTTTTGTGTTTTTCGTTGTAGTACTTTCACTGCTCACAATGCTTTCCCTGGTATCCGGGGTAGTCCTTGCCTCAGTCGGTGGTACTTTTTATGACAAATATAAGAACAAGATCATGCTCCTGAGGGTAGCCTTGCAGGCTATTACCATAGCGTGTGCTGTGTTACTAATAAAGTGAGCATGTCCTCTGAGAATGATCCTCTAGACCATAAAACAAAAATTGTTGGTATTTTGAATGTTACCCCGAATTCCTTTTCAGATGGGGGACAGTTCTTAGAGCCAGAAAAGGCATTGGCTCATGCCTATAAGCTGATAGAAGACGGTGCAGACGTTATCGATGTGGGCGCAGAGTCAACTGCTCCGGATGCTGTTGCAATATCGGTGGAAGAAGAGCAGCGACGCTTGGAAGAAGTTTTGCCACAAGTCATAGAGGCTGCACATAGCGCAAAAGTTGAAGTAAGCATAGACACCAGAAATGCCAGTACTGCTTCCATCGCGCTCCGTGCAGGAGTTGACTACGTAAATGACCAGGGGGGCCTGTCAGACCCCAATATGGTGCCCGTCATCCGGGAAAGCCACACGAAAGTAGTAGTAATGCATAGTTTAGGGTTGCCCGTATCCAGGAGTAGGTACTCCGCATGTTCTCCTGAGGATTTAATGCGTGAAATTATTGAATGGCTCAGGGCGAGGGTTGATACCTTGGTATCCAATGGTGTACATAGAGAAGACATAATAGTCGATCCCGGCATTGGATTTGGTAAGTTGCCGGAGCACTCTTGGTATATTATGCGAAATATACGGATGTTGTCTGAGTTAGGGGTGAAAACATATGTGGGACATTCTAGAAAGTCTCCTTTCTCCTCTCTATCTATACCGCTGACAGACCGAGATGTACCCACAGCAATAGTGTCCGCATTTCTCATGCAACAGGGCGTAGACTTCATAAGAGTACACAATGTTGAAATGACTAAGCTGGCACGCGATATTTCACGCAAACTGCAGGCATAACAACCCTGATACATGCGACGATAGCACATCTTACGAAGATGGTTGGGCTTTCAGTTGTGATTATTTCACATTTGGCATTATCGCATTACAGTACTGTTTTGCTTTTTACCTTCAATAGTAGTAACATGCTCGGAATTCATTGCAAATGTAGATAGATGCCAAAACGCACAGACATAGAAAGTATTCTAATCATAGGTGCAGGACCAATAGTTATAGGCCAAGCGTGCGAGTTCGACTATTCTGGAACTCAAGCATGTAAAGCCTTAAGGGAAGAAGGATACAGAGTAATTCTGGTAAATTCCAATCCAGCAACCATAATGACTGATCCGGAGCTTGCTGATGCCACGTACATAGAGCCTATAACGCCAAAGTTTATCGAACAAATAATACTCAAGGAGAAACCTCAGGCGCTTTTGCCCACTGTAGGCGGACAAACAGTTCTAAACATAGCCTTGGAACTGCATGATACGGGCGTGTTAGCAAGAAACAACGTTGAAATGATAGGCGTAAGTCATACCGCAATCAAAAAAGCAGAGGATAGGAGGCTCTTTCGCGAGGCAGCATCAAAAGTTGGTGCGAAGTGCCCGAAAAGTATTGTGTTAAAGGAAGGGGACTCGATAGCTTACGCGTTAGAATATGTGGGATTACCCGCGATAATAAGACCATCATTCACATTGGGAGGAATGGGAGGAGGAATAGCGCGCACGAAAGATGAATTTCACAGAGCTGTGCTACATGGATTTTCTGTATCACCCACATCTGAAGTACAGATAGACGAGTCTATCATAGGGTGGAAAGAATTTGAAATGGAAGTCATCAGAGACTGCAAAGATAACTGCGTTGTTGTCTGCTCTATTGAAAACATAGATCCAATGGGCGTGCACACGGGAGATAGCATTACAGTTGCTCCGGCCATTACACTGCGTGACGAAGAATACCAAAAAATGCGCAACATTTCTTTCGATATACTTCGAGAAATTGGCGTTGAGACAGGTGGATCAAACGTACAGTTTGCAGTAAATCCCAAAGCTGATGGAGAAATAGTAGTCATTGAGATGAATCCGAGAGTCTCAAGATCATCTGCGCTTGCATCAAAAGCTACGGGCTTTCCCATAGCAAAAATTGCTGCAAAGCTAGCAGTTGGGTACACTTTGGACGAAATAAGTAACGACTGTGCTGCATCAATTCCCGCATCTTTTGAGCCTGTAATAGATTATGTGGTTGTAAAAATTCCCAGGTTCGACTTTGCCAAGTTCCGTGTCCATAGCCAAGAATTGTCAACATCCATGAAGTCCGTTGGTGAGGTCATGGCTATAGGAAGGTCGTTTACAGAATCTCTACAGAAGGCCTTATGCTCTTTGGAAGTGGGATATACCGGACTGAACGAATTCCTAGCAGAAGACATTCCCATAGAAGATCTATATAAAGAGCTGGCATACCCCTCCCCCTACAGAATACTAGTGATCGCTGACGCGTTGAGAAGGGGCGTTAGTATGGAGGAAATAAACAGGATAACACATTATGATCCGTGGTTTCTCTTACAAATGAGTCATATAGTCAGTTGTGAACAAGATATAAAGTCAAAAGGCTTGCCTCAAACTAGGGAAGGTCTTCTACACCTAAAAAAAGCTGGGTTTTCCGATGAAAGGTTAGCTGAACTTGGTAACGTCACAGTTCAGTACGTGGAAGATCTAAGAAAGAGATTATCTGTAAAACCCGTGTACAAGAGAATTGATACGTGTGCAGGAGAATTCAAAACGGGTACCGCATACATGTATGCCTGCTATGAAGGAAATGTGTTTGATGAGCCAGAGTGCGAATCTAATGTAACCGATAAGGATAAAGTCATAATACTTGGTAGCGGCCCTAATCGCATAGGACAAGGTATAGAGTTCGACTACACATGTGTACACGCTGCGCGTACAGTAAAAGAGTTGGGCATGGAAGCAGTGATGATAAACTGCAACCCAGAAACTGTATCTACAGATTATGATATTTCCGATAGGCTGTATTTTTCTCCGCTCTCCAGAGAACATGTGCTGGATATAATATACAATGAGTCACAGAGCTCCGGTTCTGTAATGCTAATCGTGCAGTTGGGTGGGCAGACACCATTAAAATTGGCAAAAATGCTGCACGAAAAGTCACTCAACGTAATAGGAACGGACTTCAGCGCCATAGATGTAACTGAAGACAGAATGAAATTTCAAAAACTGTTAAGTGAACTTGGATTGAAACAACCGCACAGCACTACATGCAATTCCGCTACTGAAGCATTGCAGAAGGTACAACACGTTGGCTATCCAATTTTGCTGCGCCCTTCCTATGTTTTAGGAGGACAAAATATGGCAGTTGTACGTGATCATACGTCTCTGCAGGGGTATCTGGACACTCACAAACAGATATTTGATTCTGGACCTCTGCTGATAGATGAGTTTCTAATTGAGGCTGTGGAGGTAGATGTAGATGCAGTATGTAGTGAAGGACAAGTTTGTATAGCAAGCATCACAGAGCATGTAGAAGAGGCTGGAATACATTCTGGTGACTCAGCTTGTTCTATACCCGCTTATACTCTAGATGAAGAAATAATGAAGCTTGTCGTAGAGCATACAAAAAAGATTGCTCGTGCTCTCAATGTATCGGGCATGTTGAACGTACAGTACGCCATACAGGAACAGGAAGTCTATGTACTCGAAGTCAATCCCAGAGCTAGCAGGACTATTCCATTCATAGCAAAAGCCACTGGAATTTCTCTGATTAAGCTCGCCGTTATGGCCATGCTTGGGAAGTTACCTGCATCCTACGCTGCGGAAACACGCGTAACGAGCATGCCGTACGTAGCGGTAAAGGAAGCTGTGTTTTCTTTCTCTAGATTCACTAGCATAGACCCTCTATTGGGGCCAGAAATGCGTTCCACAGGAGAAGTTGCGGGAATAGGAAAATCATTTGGTATAGCCTTTATGAAGGCACAAATTGCAGCAGGATATGACCTCCCGTCTTCAGGCAAAGCATTTGTATCGGTAAAAGACAGTGACAAACCAGCAGCAATACAATTGGCTAAAGACTTGCTTGATCTGGGGTTTGAAGTACTATCCACAACTGGAACAGCAGAATACTTGCGGAAAGCAGGGGTGCCCTCAACACACGTGAATAAAGTGCGGGAGGGAGGAAAACACATAGTGGAAATGCTACTAGCAGACGAAGTGGCATTAGTAATAAATACGTCGAAGGGCTTAAAATCAGTTTCAGATAGCGCAGATATAAGAAAGACCGCCTTAGCTCACAAGATACCGTACAGCACGACAATGACTGGAGCAAAAGCTATGGTCCTGGCCCTAAAGAGCCTAAGAGAAGAGGGATTCGGGGTGAGATCCATACAAGAGTACTACCTAGAAAACGAGGACTCCATGAGGTAGTATAACACCCCTAAGACAACAATCCCGATGTCTAATCTTCTTTGTTATTGCCGGAAGGATCTAGAACCAGCCTCTCCAGTCTAAGTATCCTTTTCTTTATGACTTTCAGGTCTTCCTTGAATTCTTCCCTAACGTCATTAAGCACTCTTTCATAAATAGAGGACTCCCCTCCTTCTGCAGCTATTTGGCCTGCAATTTCTTCTTCTCCACGCTTTATACTTGAAGTAAGAACTTTTTCCTGCATCTTCATTATAGATGCAACAACATCATCAAACTTGCCTTCCCCAAATACTTCTTTAACACTACCTATACACTGCTTTATGATTTCCTTGTACTCATCATCATTTTCTGCCATAAGAATCACCTAAGAGGATCGACCACCGCCTAATGTACCACACCACAGTCTAAAATGTCAACAGCTAACTGGATATCTCAGTCCCTATGTGACGACGTATCCAGATAAGATTAAGACATCTTAATAGGCTCTCAAAAACGTTGCACACTTAGGTGCCACACGCCCCCCCCCGCTACCTCTAAGTACATACTAACTAGGACGCACCATTTTTATGGGATCAACTATCTCATCGAACTCCTTTTCATCCATGGAATACAGCTTTACAGCAGCCTCTTTGAGAGTCACATCATTTTTGAACGCAAACTCCGATATTTTCGCTGCCTTATCGTATCCTATGTGCCTATTGAGCGCAGTAACCAACATTAGCGATTCCCGCAGAAGGGTATCTATGCGCTTTGTGTTCGCCGCAATGCCTTCAACGCACCTGTCGGAAAAGCTAGTCATTGCATCTGCAAGAAGATTCACAGATTGAAGCACATTATAGGATATTACGGGCTTAAAAACATTTAGCTCAAGGTGTCCATTCGCACCACCTATTGAAACAGTAACGTGATTCCCCATAACCTGAGCACATACCATAGTCATCGCTTCACATTGTGTTGGATTTACCTTTCCAGGCATGATAGAAGATCCCGGTTCATTGGCAGGCAGCACTATCTCACCGATGCCGCATCTGGGTCCAGAGGACAGCAACCTTATGTCATTTGCTATTTTCATACAACTAACGGCAACAGTATTTAATGCCCCGCTCAGATCCACCAAAGCATCGTGTGTTGCTAGAGCTTCAAACTTGTTCTCCGAAGTTATAAATCGTAACCCTGTTATGCTCGCGACTTCTTGCGCAAATTTCTCAGCAAAGCCTTTTTTGGTATTCAATCCAGTTCCTACAGCGGTACCACCCTGTGCAAGCTTGTACACGCTATCCATAGCGCGCTCAATCCGCACCTTACCCTGTGCTATTTGGTGCTCATAACCGGAGAATTCCTGCCCCAAAAATAGCGGCGTGGCATCCTGCATGTGCGTACGCCCAATTTTAACTATTCCAGAAAACTCCTCAACCTTCCTCTTCAAGGCATTGTGAAATTTGTCTATGGCAGGAAGCAGTTTTTTCGCAACCTCAAGGGCCACAGCTATGTGCATCGCTGTGGGAAAGACATCATTGGAAGACTGGGAGCAATTTACGTGATCATTAGGATGAACTGGAGACTTGCTTCCCCTCTCTCCTCCCAACATCTCTATAGCCCTATTTGCTATTACCTCATTCATATTCATGTTGCTCTGTGTACCAGAACCTGTCTGCCATACCACAAGCGGAAATTCTGCATGTAGTTTGCCATCAATAACTTCTTGAGCGGCAGTACATATTGCGTTTCCTATGGACCCATCTATTGAGCCATCATTCATATTGACTCTAGCAGCTGCAAGTTTAACTATACCCAGCGCTTCAATAAGAGGTCTTGGCATTTTTTCACAACCGATAGCAAAGTTCTCCAGAGAGCGCTGGGTTTGTGCGCCCCAATAACGTTCTGCAGGAACTTCAACTTTTCCCATACTATCAGACTCTACTCTAACACTCATATAACAACCACCGCCTTAATTATCCAAGGTAACTGAGGAGGGATTTTACACGCACTTTGCACTTGCACCAAAAGAATTTGCATGAACATTTGCAATGCGATATCCGCCAGGTTAGTATGATGTTGAATTGTGCACAGAAAAATCTAAAATGGTCAGCGTTCTGATAACTGCTGGGGCAACCAAGGAGTACATAGATCCTATTCGATATATAAGCTCCGGGTCTTCAGGCAAGCAGGGATATGCGCTCGCGGAGTGCATGAGCAAGGCAGGCTTTGATGTCAATCTAGTTTCATGTCCTGTAGCCATACAAGCACGACCTGACATGTACAACATATACAACGTGGAGACTTCAGCTCAGATGCTAGAGACGTGTCTCTCGGTGCTTCCTGTAGACGTTGGTATCTTCGCTGCAGCGGTAACAGATTGGGTTCCGAATAAATCTCGTAGTAAATTAAAGAAACATGCAGTGCATTCAGTAAATCTGCTGCACGCACCGGACATAGTAAGGTGTATAAGCACTTCGCCCACTAGGCCAAAACTGGTTATTGGGTTTTGTCTTGAGTCTGAGTCCGTTATTGAGTCTGCGAAAGAAAAGTTGGCTTACAAACACTGCGACTGGATTATCGCCAATGGTGACTATGTTAAGGAAGGGGAGCACACTATGGGCAGCGATTACAACAAAATATCAATAGTGAAAAAAGACTCTGTGAAGTCCTTCCCCCTCATGACAAAATATGAAGTAGCAGCGCTGATTACAGAAGAAATAATTGACTACTTCAAATAGTTGGTTGTACCCTGACGTGGTTTTGTCACGAAAACAACAAAGTGGACAGTGAGGATCGCCCATCTTGGGCTACGATAGGCAGCGGACAACAAAGTGGACACACGACAATTTACGTCAATGCGCGGGTTATCGATCCAGAGTCAAAAACTGACCATACGGGTTATGTGCTAACTAAAGAGGGAAAAGTCGTTGAATTTGGGCCCATGGCCCCAGGTACCGTAAGTGCGCCTTGTGCTGCTGACGAAGTAGTTAACTGTGAAGGACACATACTCATGCCAGGTATTGTGGACATCCACGTACATCTGCGTGAGCCAGGCGGGGAACATAAAGAGACTGTAGAAACAGGCAGCAAATCCGCTGCCGCAGGTGGCGTTACTACAGTTGTGTGCCAGCCAAATACTTCACCACGTATTGATAGCGTTCTGGTGGCAAAATATCTGAAGATGCGAGCCTTGGAAAGCGCCTTTGTAAATGTGGAATTTTATGGGGCTGTGACAAAAACCGACGGTTCATTGTGTGATATGGCATCCCTAAAAGACGCGGGGGCATTGGGATTTACCGACGACGGCTCTCCCGTAATGAATGCCATGCACATGAAAAATGCTTTTGAATGTGGAAGGAGCCTTGGCGCAGTAATTGCGCAGCACGCGGAAGATAGCAATCTCTCACGTGGAGGATGCATAAATGAGGGAAAGATTTCACGTGAATTAGGAGTGAGGGGGATGCTTGACATATCTGAGAGCATACTAGTCAGCCGTGACATACAGCTACTACGTGAAGTGCCAGGAGCACACTATCACGTTCTACACGTGTCCACCAAAAAATCCTTAGATGCCATACGCGCGGCAAAGCTCGAGGGGTTGCATGTCACTTGTGAGGTCACTCCGCATCATTTTCTCCTTAATGAAGACGCAGTACTGACACACGGGGGCATGGCAAAAATGAACCCGCCTCTTAGAACTGAGGAAGATCGCTTTAGCATGCTTGAAGGAATGAAGGACGGTACTATAGATTGTATAGCTACTGATCATGCACCACATACAGATCAAGAGAAAAATAAACCCCTATCGTGCTGCGCTTTCGGTATAGTAGGTTTAGAGACTTTGTTGCCTCTCTCACTTGAGCTGTATCACAGTGGAGCGATGAGCCTTAATGACGTGCTATCGATGCTAACATACAAACCCGCAGATATAGTAAAAGTCAAAAGGGGCAGAATTTCCAGGGGTATGGCCGCGGACTTTGTTATCTTTGATCCCGATAAAGAGTGGACAGTGGACGTATCTAAATTTCACAGCAAATCCAAGAACTCACCGTTTCACAATAGGAGAGTTAAAGGCAAGGTACTACGAACCGTCGTATCAGGAAAGACTGT
>NZ_JAWLNY010000040.1:0-9023 GCF_036903315.1 Anaplasma bovis
ACTCATGTAGTGTTTCACCCGAGCACACCATGCATCTTGTGATCTTAAATATCTCGGTTGCACGTGCTTCCATTGCAGGTGAAGGAAGCTTTTTATCTATAACAAAAGCATCTGCAATATAGGGAAGAGAAAACAATAATGCAAAAATGAATGTAAAAAAAACGCTGCAGGCTGAGCAAAAGCCCGTCTTACTTGCGTGGTAGTAAATCATCATAGCCACCATGATTCCGATATAACATAGCCAAATGACGTTAATTAAATACTAGGTGAGTTATAACCTTTACGCTCCAACTAATATACCATTTTACCTATTTTAAAACGCTATGTTAGTAGCAGTTGAGCAAAATGCGTCAACCACTAATACAATATGATAAGACTCGCGAAGGATGTAAACGCACACATCCTACGCAAACACCTCTCACAAAACATGGGTGCAAAGGCGCTACACAGCATAACGATGGAATAACCAGGGTAACAAAATGCAAGGCAACTTCCTCCAAGAATTACATGGAGTGTTGCTCCGCATCATAGCCAAGAACACATGCCACAAGCAGTAAAGTTCTACTACCCGAAGAGATGACCCTAACAAATAGTAATACTGCGCTCGGCACATTCACAACAGCTACACGATCCCGTAATGGGGTATCTAGTATTCTTTGCCCGGCGTTACCTTATCGCCCTTATCATCCTTACCCAAGGCCTTTTCTCTATTATCTCCATCTGCTTCTTTTAGCACCTCTGCGGAAAACTGATCAAAGGACATCTTTCCTACGCTCAATTCACCACCATCAGACTTCAAAGCAAGAGTAACAGTATCACTAGACTCATCATACCTATCGGCAGCACGACGCGTTACTCTCCTTATTGAGTCTATACCTTCCAACATCTTCTTGCCTGATTCATCATCCACCCAGAATCTATCCGCAGCACTCTTAGATAGAAGGTTGAAAAGCTTTCCGTGACCCTGCATTTCTAGCAGTATGTCCATCTTACATCCAAAGTGGGAAGAAATGTAACATGTGTCATCCAAAGCCAATGAGCCACTAACTGACAGAGCAAAATCGTCGCTAGATAGCTTGAATTTAGGTACATAAACATCAATACGCTTTTCCTTGCTATCTTGGTCTATAAGCAGGTCATCTATACCAAGATACAAAAACCTAGAAGGTTCTTCCATTAGCAATGACACTTCTGTATTTAGCTTAATCCCGGTATCATCCACAACATCAAATCCGAAATTCACTTTCTTGTACACAGGAATAACCTCCCCGGTAGCAATATTAGTGCAGCTCACATTGTTATCATCAATGTATTGAACCCGAGATATACTGCTGATGCTTTCCGCTTTGCCAAAAACCATCTTCTTTAGATGCTGGAGCAGAAGATTACCGCGCCACTCCAATATAACTCTTGCGCCAACGTCACACCTTAGCAAATCTTTCTCACCCACAACAGCGCCAGAGGGCAACATGGAAACATTAACGACTCCACCGGGGATGGTGACCCTTGCCGTGTTGCTTTTTACACTGTACTCAAAGAGAACTGAATCTATTGTGAGATCAACTGATCCAACAGTTGCTTCCACACCTTCTACGACAATGCCTATATTAGGGACTAAACTCCTTGTTTTCTTTTCCTCTTCACTACTAAAACGCGGACTTACCGCTATATTTTTACGTTTTATCTCTCCCAAAGCTTGGCCACCTAGATGGAAATTCTGGACAGATTCAATCGCAAATGTGGCCATGTCGATCACAGCCAGTCGCACAAAATAAAAACCTCCGGCCACTACCCCAGCTAACAGCAGAACAGCACCAAAAAACCACCTAGCCTTTGACATAGCCCCTCTGAAATTCATTGATTAATTGATTAGTCAATCTTCCTTCTGATCAAAGGAAACATTACGCGTCTCCCCCGGCAATAAGACACACAATCCATCAAGCTCCTTGGTCATTACTACCTGACACCCTAATCTTGATGTTTCAGTTAGACCAAATGCTAAATCAAGCATATCATTTTCTTCGTCAGTGAGCTCATTGCACTCCTCTACTTTACTGTACCACTCGGGAGCAACAATCACATGACAGGTAGAACAAGCCATAGACCCTTCACACGCTCCCTCCAAGTCGACCTTGTTCCTATGAGCCAGCGTTAATAGAGTCTCACCTTCGTGCGCTTCATAAGTTTTACTTGTCCCATCTGGCGACACAAAAGTTACCAATGGCATAAATACCCCAGAACCACGACGCTGCTATTATTGCTCTTTTTCACACAAAACACCACTTCTCTTTTTTCTCAAATCCGCAACAGCTGCACCAACCTTCTGAATGAAATCGCGCGCTTTAACCACGTCGCGTTCCAACAACACGTTGTCAACATTTGAAAGCAGCTCTTGCGCACTCCTTATATCTAAACCCTGCGTTGCAACTCCATCGAGTTGCTCCCTCATCACCTCTACAACCCTTTCGCACTCGGTTTTGACTATATTCCACTCCCTTGTAGCTATGTCAGAGTCAAAATTTTTAACGGAATCCATAACACACTTCTCAATGTCTGACTGCGTGATGCCATCGAATGCGTTTATCTCCACGATCTTTTCTGTGCCCGCATCAGTATCCAAAGCGCACACAGTTAACAAACCATCCATATCAACACGAAATTCAACCTTTACTCTTGCCTCACCCGCAGGCATAGGCGGTACTCTAAAGTCAAACTTCGCTAACGTTCTATTTTCACTTACTATCTCCCGCTCACCTTGGCACACATGTATACTTATAAGAGTCTGGCCATCCATATATGTGGTAAACTCTTGTGACACAACTGCGGGAACAGGAGTGTTACGCGGTATTATAACCTCCGCTATACCTCCCACTGTTTCTAAAGACAAAGACAACGGTACAACATCTATTAGTACCTTGCCCTCAGACACCGCTCTTGGATCCGATAGGTAATATGCCTGAAGCGCGGCACCTGTAACAACAGCCCTCTCAGGATCAACATCATCGCAAATCTCACAACTGAACACGCCCCTCAGAGCCTCCTTTACCTGAGGCATCTTCGAAGAACCACCCACGAGTATCACCCGCGAAATATCACTGGGTTCAATCGATGCTTGCTGCATTGTATCATGCGTTATACTTATCGTTTTTGAGACAATAACGTTTGCAATATCACTAAACTCGCCCCTGGACACAGTGCAGAAAAAATCGCTTTCCCCGCAAACTCTGAACTTATGACTACCCTCATAACCCGAGCATATCTTCTCCTTAGCTTGTCTTGCATCTAAAAGTAAACTACAGGACACATCACCCGCGCTTATACCCCCTTCCCTCACGTATTTTTCTAAAACCCATTGAGAAAGCATCTGGTCAATATCATCACCGCCAAGGTTAGTATCCCCCCCAGTAGCAATAATTTGCAGCACACCGCCATGCATCTTAACTATGGATATATCAAACGTACCGCCGCCCAAGTCATAGACAATAAACGTCTCACCATCCTGGATCTGTTCGTATACCAAAGCTGCCGCCGTAGGCTCACTAAGAAGACGCAAAACTTCTATATTTGCTGCAGACGCCGCATCCCTCGTTGCCTTTCTTGCTACCTCATCAAAGTATGCAGGAACTGTGATCACAGCTCTATTGATTTCTTCACCAGTCCTCGTCTTAACCAAAGCACTGAGATGCTTAAGAATCTCAGAAGAAATCTCAACAGGTGTTACACAGCGACCGTTCCCAACATCCAGGGCAATACCACCCCGCTGATCAAGTACACGGAAACCGCAAAATTTGTCTGCAACTTCACTTATATTCCTACCCATCAATCTCTTGATGGAACGCACCGCATTGGACGTACCGATATCATTCCCTACTCTGACATCGCCACGCTCATCATACTCCACAACAGAGGGTACCAATGACCTACCATGAGCATCACAAAATATGGAGACCTCTCGCCCCGCTTCGACACGCGCAACCAAAGAACGAGTCGTACCTAAGTCTATACCAAATGCCGTAGTACGCCTTGCTACTTCTGGTTCAGCGATATCAACTAACTGCATCCCCTCTTGCTCCTCTCTATCCCCTTTAGGTACTTCAACTTTTCAACTTGCATAGCAGCTTGGTACATATCACCTTCGGCAAAAAGCAACCCTATTTTCTTAAAGCATTCTTCTACCGCATTGCGCACTTCTTCACTGGTTAGATTCAGTTCAAAAACCTCCTCAACAATCTTGCTCCTATCTTCTTCGCTAATACGCACCCCACTTGTTTCTAACATGTACTCAGCACGCGAAACAGGTGACTTTAACACCAGATAGGCCTTATTCACCCTCGCTATATGCTTTACGGCAGACTCTTTGTCTTTGATAAAGAAAAAGCGATCGGGATGCGAACACCTCTGTATATCAATGTAATTCTTTTCCATAAGAGCAAGGTCTATAGAAAAGCTAGCATCACCCAAACCTAAAAGCGTAAAATAATCATCAGACATAAAAACTTTCCCCACACCCACATCTTCCTTTTTCATTAGGGTTTTTAAAAGTAAAACCAGATGATAACTTATCGCTATAGTAATCTATAACCGTACCACGAATGAACATCATAGCTTTCGGCTCAATGAGCATAGTTACACTGAACCCATCTATAATCTTTACAATCTTTACCTCCAGTGGCCTTATATCATACGCATACTCTATATGATACTTCAGGCCATAACACCCCTTTTGCTTGATTAGTACACGTATGGCAATAGTGCCATCATCCCTACCAAGCAATAACTCTTTCATTCTCTTCAGCGCCGCATCCGTAACAACAACGGGATGCTCTTTATCACCAGACGCCCCATCGCTTTGTACAACGCTTTGCTCCATATGAATCTCTAATTACTAAATAGACTCTCTAGCCTTCTGCTTCTTCTGATAGTCGACTACCGCGGCCTTGACCGCATCTTCGGCTAGTAAAGAACAGTGTATTTTTACAGGAGGAAGCGATAGTTCCTTTGCTATGACAGTATTTTTCAACAAGCATGCCTCCTCTATGGTCTTACCCATAATCCTTTCAGTTGCCAAGGAACTTGCGGCAATTGCAGCACCGCATCCAAATGTTTTAAACTTGGCATCTACTATTTTCCCGTTATCATCCACCCTTATCTGCAGCTTCATCACATCACCACAGCTGGGGGCTCCTACCAACCCTGTACCCACTGACGCATCATCCTTAGGCAACGAACCCACGTTCCTAGGATCCTTACAGCGATTCAATACAGCATCACTATAACTCATATAACCACCTAATGTTCATCCCACTTAATAGTCTTCAAATCCGTACCTTCCTGTACCATTTCCCACAAAGGACTGATCTCTCTTAGCTTACGAACGCTACTTATCACCATATCAGCCGCATTCTCTACATCTTCTAACGTGGTAAACCTTCCTATACCAAACCTTATAGACGAGTGCTCCAAGTCTTGATCAAGATTCAGCGCACGTAACACATATGATGGCTCAAGAGAAGCCGATGTGCACGCGGAGCCCGAACTTACCGCTAGATCACTAATAGACATTATGAGCGACTCCCCCTCAACATAAGAAAAACTCAGATTCAAATTGCCCGCTATCCTGTTTGAGTAGCTACCATTCAGCACAACATGCGGCAACCCGTTCATTATCCTCTCGTATAACACGTCACGCAACTTCTTTATCCTTTCGTTCTCATCTTCAGCCTCTTCAGTGGCAATTCTAGCTGCCTCACCAAGGCCAACAGCCAATGGCGTTGGTACTGTTCCAGAACGCATGCCACGTTCCTGCCCTCCACCACTAAAAAGCGGCATCAGCCGTACTCTTGGGTTACGCTTACGTACATATAGGGCCCCTATTCCCATCGGACCATATATCTTGTGCCCTGAAATACTTAGTAGATCTATACGAGATTCATTTACGTCTATATTTAGTTTACCAAAAGCTTGAGCCGCATCGGTATGGAAAAATATGTCTCTCCCCCCACTTTTACAGATTTCCCCTATTTCCCTAATCGGTTGAATTACACCTATCTCGTTATTAACCATCATGACAGACACCAATATTGTATCATCTCTAATGGCCTTTTTAAGCGTCTCTAGATCAATCAACCCATCCTGCTTCACGCCCAAGTATGTGACTTCAAACCCCTCTGTTTCAAGGTGCCTACATGAGTCCAAAACACACTTGTGTTCGGTGCTTACGGTAACTATATGATTGCCCCGGTTTTTATAAAATCGAGCAACACCCTTGATAGCAAGATTATTTGATTCAGTAGCACCAGAAGTGAAAATAACCTCCTTAGGATCAGCGCATATTGCACTGGCAATCTGCTCTCTTGCTACTTCAACAGCCGACTCTGCTTGCCAGCCATAGCAATGACTCCGAGAATGTGGATTTGAAAATTGCTGAAAATAAGGCAACATTGCTTTGATAACCCTATCATCGACCCGCGTTGTCGCCTGATAATCAAAAAACACGGGCAGTTTTTCCGTCCTGCGATCTCCATCCTTCATCATAAACCTCAACTACCCATGGTAACGTGAAAATTGCTGTAAATACTATACCAACAGTCAGCTATTCTGTTGGCTTGGGCATCGTTTGCATCAGGCCCAAAACTTATCCTAATAGCGCTCTTAGAGCACTCATCACTCACACCCATCGCAGCTAATACATGAGATTTTGTGACCTTACCCGAAGTACACGCAGACCCAACTCCAACAGCTATGCCCTTGTTATCAAATCCTATAAGCTGCGTCTCATTACTCACCCCAGGCATAGATACACACGTTGTGTTTGGTAAGCGAAGCACCTTCTCACCAAAGATAACACATTCAGGTACCAACTTCTTTAACCGCGCTTCAAGCAAGTCACGCACGCGAGAAACGCTAGCCATCTTTTCTATTCGTACAGCGAGGTTTTCCAAGGCTACAGAAAGAGAGTAAATCGCTAGAACGTTCTCGGTCCCGGCACGCAGCCCCTTTTCTTGCATTCCTCCATGCAACATTGGCACAACGCTAACTTTTTTCTTGTTATACAACAGCGCACCCGCTCCTGTTATTCCACCAATTTTATGTGACGAAATAGTCACAAAATCCGCTCCAATATCCAGAACGCTTAGTGGAATTTTACCACACGCCTGTACAGCATCAGTGTGTACTACTGCGCCATACCTGTGAGCAATTTCTACCAACTCCTTTATAGGCTGTATAACTCCTACCTCATTATTCGCATATACTACGGATACCAAGGCGCCTATACTCTCACTACCAAGGGACTTTAGTATGTCTTCCAAAGCATCAACAGAAACAACTCCATCACCAGTTACTGGAATAAAAATAGGATCAACAGCTGCATTCATAACAGAGTGATGCTCGACTGATGAAACGATATGCCTATTCTTTACGCTATTGAACACTAGGTTATTTGCCTCTGTACCCGAGGAAGTAAAAACTACCTCATAGCCCCGCGCATCAAGCACATCAACCACGAGCCTTCTTACGTCTTCAACTATCCTCCTTGACCTCTGACCTAGACCATAAATAGCTGACGGGTTGTAGAAATTACCAAAAAGCACCGCATTCCCAAGCTTCTGTCGTACACGTGGACAAACCTCTGATATGGCGTTGTCATCGGCGTAGATATAGCCTTCGTCACAGGCCCCCATTTTCTTTAGAGTGTTGTTGGAAACGTCCAGTATCGTAGTGTTGGAGAGATAGTGCATCATGTATTTCTCCATACCCTCCCATAAATCATGGCTGTTACACCTGCCCTCAGAAGAAGATATGCATCCACCTTCATCACCTTTGCACCGCACCATCTTCACCTGATCCCCGACGGAGTCTAGCAGTAGATCAAGCGTTATCCTCTCGGGAGGCATGCCCAGAGAATACCCGCCCCCAGGCCCTCTCGTAGCCTTTATCAGACCTTTGCCTTTGAGATAGACAATAACCCTCTCCAGATAGCCCTCAGAAAGAGACTGCCTGTCAGCTATGACGGATGCTCTTTTTGGCCTGGGAACTCCGACACCATCATTCTGGACCAAGCTCACCATAAACATGACCGCGTAGCGCAACCGCGTTGTCATTAACACGACGATCTCATATCTCATTACTCAAAAACTTACCCAACAAGCCCCCGCGTGCTGAGCATAGCTAAAAAAACCTTTGGTATATGGAAACTTTTTGGTTAGCATCCCCATGTTGTACAGTGGTAATGAATAATATACCTCATGTCAAGTAGGTTTTTATTAAAGTGTTAGGTAACTGAAGGTCTGGGTAATAGGAATGCGCGAAGTTTTTTTCAATGGGTCAGCTGGTAAGATAGAAGGTAGATTTACTGGAGGTAGGGATGCAAATTCCCCACTCGTTTTGATACTTCATCCACATCCGCAGTATGGTGGTAGTATGGATAACAGGATTGTTTACAACCTGTATAAGGTGTTTGCTAACAATGGGTTTTCTGTACTTAGGATCAATTTCCGAGGAATAGGAAAGTCTGCGGGCGTATTCGATAAAGGCGTTGGAGAGCTAAGCGACGCAGCAGCTGCTGCAGACTGGTTGCAGAATAATAGCACATCAGTTTCATCTTTCTGGGTCGCTGGATTCTCATTTGGCGCATGGGTTGCAATGCAGCTTATGATGCGGCGGCCAGAAGTTGAAGGTTTTGTGGCAGTTTCGCCCCCCGCAAATAGATACGATTTCTCATTCCTTTCACCTTGTCCTGTACCCGGACTCATCATCCAAGGCGATAATGACAGTATCTCCGAGGAGTCTTCAGTAGCTCAGCTGGCTGCCCGCTTGAGCGCATCCATAAAGAGCGAACATATGCAGTACTGCGTAATTGAAAAAGCTGATCATTTCTTCAGAGACTATATGGATCAACTAGATCAGGTGGTTGATACGTACATAAAGTCTCGAATGTCTAGCGAAGGTAGTACTGCCGCTGCTACGAAGAAGACTGGTCGTGTGAAGCGTCCTGTGTTTGCAGAGTGAGAGCTTAAAACAGG
>NZ_JAWLNY010000041.1:0-8993 GCF_036903315.1 Anaplasma bovis
ATCGTCCCTACGTTTATATGCGGCTTCCTTCCCCCTTCTGTCATCCTTTATTACCTACTTCTTTATACTACTAACAACAACGTTCTCCGGCACACGCTCATAATGAGCAAAGTACATACTATACTGCGCCCTCCCCTGTGATATGGATCGCAAATCCTTGACATACCCAAACATACTACCCAGAGGAATATGCGCGGTAATCAACTTTGCGTTGTGACGATCCTGCATCTCTGCTATCTTCCCCCTTCTGCTATTTACGTCACCTATCACATCACCCATATACTCTTCAGGAGTTATAATCTCAACTCTCATGATGGGCTCGAGAATTATAGGAGCGGCCTTATTCGCCATATCCCTAAAAGCCCCCTTGGCAGCTAGTTCGAAAGCTAGAGGACTGGAATCTACCTCGTGAAACGCCCCATCTATAAGCGTAGCCTTAAAATCAATCACCGGAAACCCGGCTATTATACCAGTATCTTTTATACTTTCCAGCCCATTCTGAACCCCGGGAATATATTCCTTGGGTATAGCTCCACAGGTTATCTTGCTTTCAAATTCAAAACCTGAACCAGGGGGGAGAGGCTCGAACAGTATGTTAACTTTCGCGAATTGCCCAGCACCACCTGTCTGCTTCTTGTGCACATACTCGATCTCCGTAGCCTTGGTTATGGTTTCACGATAAGCAACCTGAGGAGCGCCCACAGAAGCTTCCACGCCGAACTCCCTCTTCATCCTGTCTACTATAATCTCTAAGTGCAACTCACCCATGCCCTTCAGAATAGTCTGCCCACTCTCAGCATTCATGAATACTCTCAGTGATGGATCCTCAGCAACCAACCTAGACAATGCCGTCCCCATCTTCTCCTGATCAGCAGTAGAAACCGGCTCTACAGCTATCTCCATCACCGACTCCGGAAAGTCCATTTTTTCCAGTATCACGGGGAAATTCTGATCACACAACGTGTCACCAGTGGTAGTCTTTTTCAAACCCGCAAGAGCAGCTATATCACCCGCACGTATCTCTGATATGTCCTCTCTGTTGTTGGCATGCATCAACAATATCCTACCAACAGACTCCGTAACTCCCTTCGTAGAATTTAAAACCACGGTTTTGTTCGTCAATCTTCCAGAGTACACACGTATAAATGTCAAGGTACCAACAAACTTATCAACTACTACCTTAAATGCCAGCGCAACAAACTTGCCTTTTTCCCCAGTCTCTACGGTAACTATCTCCTCCGTATTCTTCGCATCCACTCCTTGAATAGCGGGAATATCAGTAGGCGCAGGAAGGAAATCTACAACAGCATCCAAGAGAGGCTGCACGCCTTTGTTTTTAAACGCAGATCCACATAACACGGGAACGAATTTAGAACCGATGACCCCAGCCCTTATACACCTCTTTAGTACCTGCACGGAGATCTCAGATCCCTCTAAATACATGCCCATGGCTTCATCGTCCATCTCAACCGCTGTCTCTACGAGCTTGGACCTATATTGGAGAGCTTTCTCGAGCATATTTGCCGGAATTTCACCATAATGAAACTTTGCACCAAGAGAATCTTCCTCCCAGACGATGGAGCGCATCTCCATCAAGTCTATGACACCTATGAAATCTTTATCTACTCCCATGGGAAGATGTAAAACTAAAGGAATAGCACCTAACCTATCCCTTATCATGTCCACACACGCATAGAAATCCGCGCCTACCCTGTCCATCTTATTAACGAAACATATTCTGGGCACGTTATACTTGTCTGCCTGCCTCCACACAGTCTCAGATTGCGGCTCTACCCCAGCAACTCCATCGAACACAGCTACAGCGCCATCTAATACGCGCAGAGACCTTTCGACTTCTATTGTAAAATCCACGTGACCAGGAGTATCAATGATGTTAATCCTACATCCACCCCAAAAACACGTAGTAGCTGCAGAGGTTATCGTTATACCTCTCTCCTTTTCTTGCTCCATCCAGTCCATGACCGCAGCGCCCTCATGGACCTCCCCTATCCTGCTCTGCTTCCCAGTATAGAAAAGTATACGTTCCGTGGTAGTGGTCTTTCCCGCATCAATATGCGCCATTATCCCTATGTTCCTACACTTGGACAAATTGCCCTTGCTACTCACCTCTCACTCCCCTACTGTAAACTACAAAATTCATTAAAACCTGAAATGAGAAAACGCCTTGTTTGCCTCAGCCATCCTGTATTTCTCTTCTTTCATCTTGCACGCACCACCACGCTTGTTGTAAGCCTCTAGCAGCTCGTGACACAGGCAACTCATGTAAGTACTACTACTACGCTTCTTACTGGCGCGAGCAGCCTTAACAATCCACCTAAGCGCAAGAGAAGTAGCCCTGTCCTCCCTTACCTCGACCGGAACTTGATACGTAACTCCACCAACTCTTCTAGAACGCACTTCCATTTTCGGCATAACATTTGCAACAGCAGCATTGAATATAGACACGCCGCTGGTGCCACCAAATTTAGCCTCAGCCATATCAAGTGCGCCGAAAACTATCTTTTCTGCCAAAGCCTTCTTGCCTTGGCGCATAACAACATTTACAAAACGAGCAAGCAATACACCGCCGACACAACCATCGGCAGTTACCTTATTCCTGGAAACCTTCTTGCGACGAGACATACATCACCAAAATTAGAAACTAACCACCACGTTTTACACCATACTTCGAGCGAGCCTTCTTTCTTCCCTGGACACCTTTAGCATCCAACGCCCCACGCACAATATGATAACGCACGCCCGGCAAATCCTTCACACGTCCACCCCTGATGAGAACCACAGAGTGTTCCTGAAGATTATGCCCTTCCCCTGGAATATACGCTATCACTTCGCTACCATAACCTGCAATTCTAACACGCGCAACCTTACGCAACGCAGAGTTAGGTTTCTTTGGCGTGGTGGTATAAACCTTCACACATACAGCCCTCTTCTGAGGATTGCGCTGAAGGGCAGGAGCCTTATTGGCTGATCCACGAGGTTTCCTCGGACAACGCACCAATTGATTAATAGTGGGCATGCAAAAACCTAAAATCACCACGAAAAGCGCTACCCACGGACTCGAGGATAGCAAAGCAGCTTCACTTATAAGATAATCATAACCTACAGTCAATATAATTCTAGTTTCTGCATCACATTTCTGAGTTTGCACGGAGAATGTGTTCTGCAACGATAATCGCATAGCGTTCTACAACTTTAGGACAACGCACTTAAAAGCATCACCTTGTCATATAAAAATCTTTTATATACCTCCCCACCCGTTGGCAAAGTAAAACGTAGCCGACGCCTTATTATGTCCTTGATCCTCTAGAAAGTCGATAACGCAAAACCCATATTCCCTCAGCATTCCCATTACACGTAGCAAACCCAGGAAGTGCAAAATACCCAGCAGATGGACAAAATTGCTACATACTAACTGTTGTCAAAGTTATTGCAATTACAATTTTTGTACACATTCTAAAGTATCAGCCCCCAAGGCGAATATACTTAATACTTTAAAAGGTTTTTCTTCCAAAGTGCATATGTATGTGTTATCTACGAAGTTTGTGGCTTTGTACTCGTAGATATGGATATTAGTGAAGATGGGTTTTTATTCCTTCCATTAGGTGGTGTAGGGAAAATTGGCATGAATGTCACGCTCTATCACTTCAATGGTAAGTGGATAATTGTAGACCTAGGAGCCGGATTCTCAGACTGCGAGGTCATGCCAGGAGTGGACATGGTTGTTGCCGACTTGAGTTTCATAAACAAGAGGCGCGATGACCTATTGGGGATCGTGTTGACCCATGCACATGAAGATCACATAGGCGCGATACCTTATCTGTGGAGGGATCTGAAATGCCCCATATACGCCACAAAATTCACTGCATCATTTTTGCGTCTAAAGCTAGCGCAGTTTGCTTTCGATGAGGTTCCGATAACGGAAGTTGACCCCGTAAATACTCTGGAGTTAGGTCCGTTTACTTTGGAGTTCGTTCGGATGACGCATTCCATACCTGAGATGCATTCAATAGCCATACATACAGAAGTAGGTAGCGTCCTTCACACCGGGGACTGGAAGTTCGATAGCATGCCCGTAATAGGAGAAGTATCTGATACCGAAAAGCTCAAGCAGCTGGGCGACCAAGGATTGCTTGCGATAATATCAGACTCGACAAACATATTCACAAGCAAGAGCTCTGGTACTGAAGGTAGTTTAAATAAGTCTATACTGGACATAGTAAAGAGTAGCCGGGGGCGGGTAGCTGTTTCTCTCTTTGCATCAAACATAGCTAGGATTTGCACGTTGAGCGAAGTAGCGGCAAAAGCTGGTAGGAAGGTCGTAGTGCTCGGAAGGTCATTAATGAGGGCTATTCAGGCTGCAGTGGAGTGCGGCTATCTAAGCGATGCGGAAGAAAGATTTGTGGATGCTAAACAGGCAGAGGGAATGCGTAGGGATGAGATCCTCTACCTATGTACTGGATGTCAGGGAGAACCTCTCGCTGCTACGGCTAGGCTTGCATCTGGATCACATCCTATGGCATCACTGGAGCATGGAGACACTGTTATATTTTCATCCAAGATAATCCCGGGAAATGAGAGACGCATTTTCAAGGTGTTCAACAAGCTGGTATGTATGGGAGTCGAAGTTGTTACGGAATTTACTCATAAAGTGCACGTTTCAGGGCACCCATCTAGAGATGAAGTACGCACACTTTACTCTTTGACGAATCCCAAGCTTTGTTTACCTGTACATGGGGAGTACATGCACATGTATGAGCATGTACGATTCGCAAAAGACTGCGGCATAAGCGACGCCATCGTGTGTTCGCCTGGGGACATCGTAGATTTGGTAGAAAAGAAGAAGGTTGGGTCAGTAAGTTGCGGAGTATTCGGGATAGACGGAACTTTTATGCGTTCTCCTGATAGTAGCGTGATGCATGCACGTAGAAAGATGCGCGATGCGGGCGCGGTGATTGTAACTTTACTACTAAATAAGGATAACAAGTTAATAAAAGAGCCTTTGGTACTGGCACCTGG
Source organism: Anaplasma bovis (assembly GCF_036903315.1). NCBI lineage: Bacteria > Pseudomonadati > Pseudomonadota > Alphaproteobacteria > Rickettsiales > Anaplasmataceae > Anaplasma > Anaplasma bovis. The sequence continues at coordinate 5,038 of NZ_JAWLNY010000041.1, forward strand.
TGTGCTTGATGACGTAGAAGATGGAGTGCTGCTTAATAAAATTGTAAAAAAAATAGAGGAAGGATTGTATGGTACCAAGCGGCAGTCTAACATTAAGGGTCATGTAAGAAATCTTGTCTTTGCTTTCTTTAAAGGTATCCTAAGGGGTAGACCGCTGGTTGAAGTACGCGTTGAATATATATGGTAGGATTACTTACGTAGAAGGAAATGAGAGCTGTTCCTCTATTTTTCTTTGTGGGTTTTTTGTTCGTCTATTTCGACTACGCAGCTGCAGCTTCCTTACGTTTGAACGTGCATTCAGGAGGTAGTGCGGACAAAGTTAGCGTGCTCGTATCTCCTTTTCGTTCTTCTACTGTTCTTGAGCGCAAGATAGGTCTAAAGTGCTACGAAGTGGTTGTGAACGACCTATCTAGCAGCGGAGTTTTTGACGTTGACTACGAGATACCTTACTGGCTGGTGGCTAAAGAAGATATCTCCAATTCATCCACCGACTTTATGTCATCTCTAAAACACGATATTCTTATAACTGGAAACATTTCAGAGTCTTCTACTGCCAGGATGAGGCTCAGCTTATTTATGCTTGATGTTGCTTCTGGAAAGGAGCTATTTGGCAAGTCTTTTAACTTTGAAATAAGCAACTGGAGGGGCGCCGCACATGCTATATCTGGAGAAATTTATGGAAGGCTGACGGGTGATAGTGGCTATTTTGACAGTGCAGTGCTATACGTAGCCAAGTCTCCTACACCAAATAAGATATGCATGATGGACTCTGATGGAGTCAACAGTACAACAATCATTAACAGTGAAGAGCTTGTAAGCTCACCAAATTTTCTCCCTGGTGGCCAGAAAATTGTATATGCTTCCAACACACTTGATAAGAGTGAAGTACTAGTACACAACTTAAGGACCGGAGAATCGACATCTATCGGACAGTTGGATGGTAATATTTCCAGTGCTCAACCGTCTCCTAGAGGAAAAAGGGTACTGCTTTCGCGTGTTCTGGATGGCAGAACTGATATCTATAGCCTTGACATTGATGGGGGGCAATTCACGAAACTAACAAATGGGGAATCCGTTAACACCTCTGCGTCTTATTCTAGGGATGGTAGGCATATAGTCTTCAATTCCGACAGGAGTGGAGTACCGCATCTGTATGTGATGAACTCTGACGGGAGCGATCAGCGCAGAATAACTTCTGGTAACGGGATGTATGCGTCACCCTTATGGTCGCCTAGGAGGGATTTGATTGCATTCATTAAAATGGAAGGAGGTGTATATCATATCGGCATAATAGGAGCTGATGGTACCGGTGAGAAGAGCCTATTTAAGACAACAGGCAGTATTGAAGGGTTGACTTGGTCACCAAATGGTCACGTATTACTATTCGTACAAAAACTAGATTTCGATGTCCCTGAATCAGAAGTACACATTGTCGATTTAGAGGGAAAAGACAGGAAGGTTACTGATATTCCTGTTGACATCTCAAGCCCGCATTGGGCTCGATTATTGAGGGACTAATAACAAAAAGTAGGGTATTGAAATCTACGCCTACCATTATGCTGCAGCGTGTGGTATTCTCTACATCTTGTGAACGTGTAGGTGTTGTTCCTTGGGTACTTCTGAGTGCAGCCTTGTCGAAAGCGATGAGGTAATACAAAAAATATGCAGCGAGGTTATTCGCCTCTCTTCTACCTGTGGTTTGACAGATGAAACTCTTCTACAAGCCTGTGAGAACCTTGGTTATGAGCATTACATGTCTATGTTTCCCGCTGGTATAGATGACATACTAAAACATGTCTACAAATCTTTGAGCAATTTCCTTATCCTCTCAAGCAATGAGGCGGATTTTAGCGGTCTTACCCGAATAAGGGACAGGATGGGGTACCTACTCAAAGCATGTATAAGATATCAAGCTTCCCTACCGCATTTTAGAGAGTATACGAAAGAGTTGCTACGGTACTTCTGTTCTCCACAGCATTTGTGTTTTGCATCCTCAATCACTTTCGGTGTTGCAGATACAATGTGGAATCTGGTTGGAGATTCCTCAGTGAAATTTGATTACTATACGAAAAGGCTTACTGCTTCTGGTATATACTTTGCTTCCCTTATGTATCTCGGCAGTGACACATCTGATAATCTAGAGGACACTTTTGCGTTTATAGACAGAAGAATAGATAACGTACTTACATTTCATAAATTTAAGAACAAGCTGTGGAAGATGTTAGGGGGGATCCGCGTGCCCCGTAACATGAGAGATTAAGTAATTTACATCTCATATCAATACAAAAATAAATTTCTGAGGTAATCTTTTCGTGTTATTTAGACTCGTTTGGTAACCGGATGACCATAGTTATGTCTTGCAGCAGATTCCTGAAAGCAATATCATCCGCAAGGACGTGGTTATCCCTTCCAAAACTACTTGGCCACGATTCCATAGAACAAAATGTGGAAAGTAAACCCAAGGACTATAAAGTTCTTAGTAAATCTCTTGGCATCATAGATAGGATTGTAGCTTTCATTTTCAGAATAAGGAAAAACGATGAGAACGAGGCTTTGCGGGCTTCGTGGGGGCCTTTGTTTGTCGGAATTGTGGTAGTTGTCGTCTTTTTTGGCCTCTTCGGTATATGGTCTGCGGTTGCCCCGTTAGACGGAGCGGTTATAGCTTCAGGGGAGGTTGTCTCCTCGCTGAATAGACAAGTAGTTCAGCACCTAGAGGGCGGTATAATAAAGAAGATCCTGGTAAAAGAGGGGGATAGCGTTCAGAAGGGACAGCCACTCGTGTATCTAAACAGCACAGCTGCAGAAGCTAATTTGGGTGTCATAAAAGAGAGGCTTCTCGTACTTCTTGCGACTGAGGCGCGTCTACTTGCAGTGAAAGATAACGCTTCGTCTATCACGTTTCCCGATGAACTTTACAGTCTATCAACTCCGTCTGTAATAGAAAAAGTGATTGAAAATCAGAATGAGCTATTCCTATCGCAGAATACCAGTACTTCCGGACATATAAAAATACTGAAACAACGCATAAAGCAGTTGAAGCAGGAATTATCTGGGCTTTCGGCTCAATTGGAATCCGAGGAGAAGCAGCATAGACTCATTAGCGAGGAATTGGAGACAAAAAGAAATCTCTTGTCTGACGGGTACATAGGCAAGCCTTACATGCTGAACTTAGAGCGCATGCATGCTGAGTCTGAAGGAAAATTGGGACACATCCGTGCAACCATAGCTTCTGTAGAGCAGAAAATTGGAGAAAATAGACTTGAAATAATCAATGTAACGAATTCAGTACTGGACAAAACGAATTCCGAATTGAAGGAGACTGCGTATTCTATAACAGATTTGAGAGAGAGGCTGAGAGCTTCGGAAGATATACTCAGGCGCACAACCATTAGATCTCCGCAGAATGGCACAGTGGTAGGGTTAAAGCACCACACCGAGGGAGGCGTTATAACTCCGGGAAGTACTATAATGGAGATAGTGCCGATAGACGATGATTTGGTAATAGATGCGAAAATTCCGACAAGAAACATAGAGGAAATCTTATCCGCACAAGTTCTAGAAAAAAATCTTGTTACCAGTGGAGATTATAGTGGGCTTCGTGCAAAAGTACGTCTCAGTGCATACAATATACGTAAGTTTGGGCTGATAAACGGCATAGTGACACAAGTCTCAGCCGACACATTAGCTGATCCCAACGGATCTAGGTATTATTCTCTTAGGGTAGTAATACCAAAGTCGTCTCATTCAGGAAAATTTGTAAATCTGAAGTTGTATCACGGGATGCCCGCGGAAGTGTACGTTATTACGCGCTCCAGAACTCTTCTAGAATATTTGCTTACCCCTATAACTAGCACCTTCGAAAAAGCATTCAGGGAGCGGTGACGTGTTGGTCTGATCTACCCACCGTAGATCTTTAGTAAAGGCACTACAAGGAGGTGACTCAATTGATATCTTCT
>NZ_JAWLNY010000042.1:0-8791 GCF_036903315.1 Anaplasma bovis
TTAGCAGTTTTTGCAGATGTGGATTTGCTAGCCTTAGCACTTGACTTTCCTGCGGTTTTTGAAGCTGCAATCTTGCTACTAGTACTAGAGCTTTTCCGACCTGTAACCGGAGATCTTGATGCGGTGTTCAGAGCCACATTGAGACTTGAATCACCTTGATTACTTAACTGTTGCATATACTTAACATGTGCTATGGTAACATATCGCAGATTGTACTAGATATGTTATTATAAAACCTTAAAAGTGTAGGTATGAATTTTATCATATCGAGTGTATCCTGGCATAAGGAATTGAATATGCGGAACAAATCCAAATTGGGGCGATGGATTCAGACCGCAGTTTAAGTTGTATATTTGCGAGAACACTGCTGTGAAAAAAAGTTTTGTAATAATAGATGCATATGGATTTCTATTTCGTGCGTATTATGCACTTCCCAGTCTGAGCACATCTTATGGAATGCCTATAGGTGGGGTATACGGATTTATTAGTATCTTGCTCAAACATCTGTCTACTTATCTCTCTGACTATTTGGTGGTGGTTTTTGACTCAGGTACGAAAAATTTTCGCCATGCTATGTATCCAGAGTACAAAAGTAATCGTGCTCCTCTTCCTGAAGAACTCATAAAGCAGTTTGCCCCCCTGAGAGAGGTTGTCCAAGCTTTTAATATTGCCAGTGAAGAGGTAGAGAATTATGAAGCAGATGACGTAATTGCGACCCTGTGCGCAAAGTATGCATCCGACGATATCACGATTAGAATTCTCACTGCAGATAAGGATATGCTGCAGTTGATAGGGAAAAATGTTCATGTATATGACCCTATAAAAAGCAGGTACCTTGATAATGAGTACGTAATTGACAAGTTTGGAGTATCTGCAGATAAGCTATTGGATGCATTGGCTCTTACAGGAGATGCATCTGATAATGTTCCTGGTGTTCCCAGTATTGGGATAAAGACCGCTGCGAAGCTTATCAGTGAGTTTGGATCGCTGGACAATGTTCTACGCGATGCCGAGAAAATAGAGAAAAAGAAATGTCGTGAAATGCTTATACAGCATGCCGATCAGGCCATTCTTTCACGCAATCTCATATCTTTATATAATGCTGTTGATATAGGCGGTGACCTTGAGAAGTATGTTCATAAGTCTCCTGACGTTAAATGCATAAAGGAATTTTTGGAAAAGTATGAACTAGCATCTCTTACCAACAAAGTTGAGAGATATTACCAAATTTCGCTTGAGTGTGTACATGCTGAGACAGAAGAAGGTGAAACTGATGAGAGTCAAGAGCGAGAAGAAGATTCTGGACTTGGGGAGTTTCTTCTCAGTAAATGTGAGTACAGTGGGATTCTGGCTGTACACACTACTGAGGAGGAGGAAGGAAAACTAAGCAGCATTTCGGTCGCATATGATGAAGAGAGCGTATTTACTGTAAAGGGGGAAGAACTAGACGGTTTTATTGAGACGATAAGTCCCATACTGAGGTCTGAATCAATATTGAAGGTTGTGTACGACGCGAAGTCTATCATGAGGTTTTTTCCCGAAATAGTGGCCTTCGATGACATCATGATAATGTTTTATACCCTTGATGCAGCTAAGCATGATAGCAGTTTGGATGGTATACTTCTTTCTTATCTAAAAATCAGGAACTCACAGAAAGTCTCCAAGGCCAAGCTGCTCATAAGACTCCATAGGCTGATGAAGCTTAAAATATTTGAAGCAAGGTTGTGTACTGTGTACTACGCATTAGAAAGGCCTCTCATAAAAGTGATATACGACATGGAGAGAGTGGGCGTTCAGATAGACATGCCGTCATTGAAAAAACTTTCTGATGATTTTTCATACCACATACATGCTTTGGAAGAGGAGATATATGATCTTGCAGGCTGCAGATTTAACATAGCCTCATCACAACAACTTGGTAAAGTGTTATTCGAAAATTTGAGGTTAGGAAAAGCTAGAAAGATGTTTTCGGGGGTGTATTGCACTAATGCAGATGTTTTAGGGGCAATGTCTGAAAACGGAGAAGTTATTGCAGACAAGATTCTCAAGTGGCGCCACTTTACTAAACTTAAAAGTACATATACCGATGCTTTGATGAGGCAGTCTGACAGTGGCGATAGAATCCACACAAGCTATTCCATGGTGTCTACGGTAACGGGTAGAGTAAGTTCTAGTAATCCCAACCTTCAAAACATTCCGATTAGAAGCAAAGAAGGAGGAGAAATTCGCAAGACATTTGTTGCGCGTCCTGGGTACAAGCTAGTATCAGCAGATTATTCGCAAATGGAACTCAGGATTATGGCTCATATTGCGGATGTAAAGCTGTTTAAGCAGGCTTTTTCTCAGGGAGAGGATATACACTACGTGACTGCGCAGCAGATGTTCGCGGGGAGAGAGATAGATGAAGAATTGAGAAGAAGTGCAAAATCAATAAATTTCGGAATTCTTTATGGTATGGGTGTAAGGGGATTATCACGGAATGTGGGGCTGGTAAAAGCAGATGCAAGCGAGTACATGGAGCAGTATTTTCGATCCTATCCGGAAATTAAGCGTTATATGCAGGTGACGAAAGCGTATGCAAAAAAGTATGGATATACTACCACAGTTTTTGGTAGGAAATGTTTTATAAGTGGAATAAACAGCAGTAGGCGCGCCACTAGAAGTAATGCTGAAAGAGCGGCAATCAATGCTCCCATACAAGGTACGGCTGCCGATATTTTTAAGAAAGCCATGATAGCTGTGTCAGGTGCATTAAAAGCGGGACACATGGTTATGCAGGTGCATGATGAACTGGTAGTGGAAGTACCTGAAAATGAAGCGGAATCCACGGCCAGACTCATGAAGGAAATTATGGAAAGTGTTGTAAAGTTCTCTGTGCACATGGAGACTGATGTGAGTATAGGAGATAATTGGGGCGAGATGGCTAAGGTCAGAATTTAAGGAAGAATTATACTTAATAATGACGATAGAATTTAGAAGCCGGTACTATGATAGCTTGAAAGACTCACAACTCGGATTATAATCACGAAGGCATTGTCGAGGGATTGCTGCTGTGCTGGTGAAAAAGGAAACTACAAGTGACTGTTGTGCCGGGGAGGTTATAGTTTCCGCCTCTTTGCTGTCTGCGGACTTCTCCAACTTAAGAGCATCGATAGAAGCTGTAGAGCTTGCAGGTGCAGATTGGATACATGTCGACGTTATGGATGGGTGTTTTGTCCCCAGTTTAACTATCGGACCTGTAGTGATTTCCGGAATAAGGAGTTGCACTGACATGGTCTTGGATGTCCATCTCATGGTTAATTCGCCAGCTGATCACCTTCAAAGTGTTATAGATGCCGGTGCAGACATGGTTACGGTACATCTAGAGTCCGAGATGCATCTATATAGGTTTATAGACAGAGTTAAGCAGTGCGGCAGGAAAGTTGGAGTATCAATTGTTCCTAAGACTCATCCTAGTGTTCTTGAGTATGTTATAAATGACATAGACATGGTCCTTGTTATGTCGGTAGACCCCGGGTTCGGGGGGCAGAAGTTTATCACATCTCAGTTGGAGAAAATAAGCAACATTAGGAAAATGATAAACGACAAGTCCTTGAACACAAAAATAGCGGTGGATGGGGGAGTTTCTTTATCTAACGCGCCAGATATAATAACGGCTGGAGCGGATATACTAGTAATGGGCACAGCGCTATTTAGAGCTCAGGACATGGCGGGTACCGTAAAAAGTTTGAAGTCACTTTCAGGTAACACATGAGCATTAATATGGGGAAGGATTCCTTACTTGTTATATGTGCGACAGTAGGTAGACAATTTTTGGGGCTCCTAGTTCTAATAGGTAAGGTATCGATATTTTGTTTCAAGGCTGTTTATCATAGTGCTGTTCCTCCATACTATTTGCGCATAACAGCAAGGCAATTTTTTGAAATGTGGTTCTTTTCCCTGCCAATAGTGGGAGTAACATCCATATTTACAGGTGGAGCGTTAATATTGCAGGACATTCTTGTTGGGGGGAGTAAAGTTGCAGGAAGCTTTATGGCGGGTGTCGTCGCTGTAGGAATTGTGAGAGAATTGGGCCCAGTACTTATGGGGCTCATTGTTGCGGGAAGAATAGGCGCTGCAGTTGCCGCAGAAATAGGGAGTATGCGCATTACTGAGCAGATAGATGCGTTAGTCACTCTCAATACCGACCCCTTCCACTATCTAATAGCTCCACGCGTTGTAGCGCTAGCACTAGCTATGCCAGTGCTTATCATTTACACGGACCTCTTAGGCATATTCGGTGGGTATGTCATCGGAACTTTGGCATTGGGGTATGATCATGAAGAATATATAGGGGGAGTGATAGAATTTTTACAGCTTGGGCACATAATTGAGGGAGTAGTTAAGTCGGTATCTTTTGCATTTGTGATATCTCTAGTTAGTTGCTACAGCGGGTATCACTGCGAGGTAGGTGCTCGAGGTGTTGGTGCGGCTACCACACACGCGGTAGTAGCTTCTTCAATGCTTATTATATTGCTTAACTATGTGATCACTGTTTTTTACGTGTAGCAAATTATGTATGCCGTATCGCTCTCGAATCTTCATATGTCCTTTCAGCGGAAAGAAGTACTTAAGGGGGTTGACTTAGATATTTCTCATGGAGAGTCTCTCGTAATATTGGGAGAATCAGGCAGTGGTAAGTCTGTACTGGCGAAGATAATTTTGGGACTCATGACTCCGACCCAGGGTAATGTTTTTGTTCACGGTGAAAGTATTTTAGAAAATAGGAGCAGAATAATAAGAGATTTTAGCGTGCTATTTCAAAATTGTGCGCTATTTGACAGCCTTACAATATGGGAGAATGTGGTATTTGATTTTCACAGAAGGCTAAATGTAAATAAGGCACGAGCTAAAGAACTTGCTAGGTTCGGATTGGAATTGGTGGGTCTAGAGCCAAGCATAATGAACGCGTACCCAGTTGAGCTATCTGGTGGCATGAAAAAGAGGGTGGCTCTCGCTAGAGCAATTATTGGAAGACCTAAGATACTCATATTAGATGAACCAACATCAGGCCTCGATCCGATAATGTCTGATGTTGTTACTGACATTATTGTGAGGTGTCATAGCGAATTCAAGCTTACTATCATCACCATCACGCACGACATAGGCAGTGCTGTTCAAGTTGCAGACAGAATTGCTGTGCTCAAAAGTGGAAAGATTATTGTGTGCGACACCGTAGAAAAAATAGAGATGTGCCAAGATCCATATGTGTCCAAATTTATGAGATTGGGAATGCGCAAATAGCAGGAACAGCGCTTTCTTTGTGAATTGCAAGATTTAAATTTTAATGTTTTTGTTCATAAACGTTTCAATATCCTATACTCTGTGTTCAATATTTATTAAGAAATTAATAAATATCAGAACGCAATTACTACCCTCGATATGTGGATTGTGCTAGCGGATACAATTTGTGTCATAGTGCATTCGTAATTCTAACATGTACGTATATGCGCTCTGCAGCGCCTATTTTGTTTTTAACGTTAACACGGTTATGAAAGGTTTATGTCAGGCAGCACAATAGAAAAAATAGCATACGCTCTTGAGAAACAGGATAATTCATGGCTCCCGCTCTTATCTGCGATGTCAACAAAGGAAATTCTTGAAGCACGGTACGAAGGAGAGGACACTATACTATCTTTACTGATAGGCGCAACAATTCTGTTTCCCAAGAAAAACCCCAGTATCTTTGATGCACTTAGCGGAATATGTCGCAATGTATATGAGAAGATAAACACACGGATTGAAACTCCTGTAGTGGGGCCTTTGCTGGAAAAGATGGGTAAGTTGTTCGCTCCGAAGCAGGGAAATGTTCCAGATCAGGAGGAAAACAAGAAGATTGAAGAGTCTATTATAAAGCTGAGCGCAACTTTTCCACACATTGCTGAAGGGATACGCATCATAGCTGAAAAATTTGAGGCTACACGCTCTTCATACGCACAGGATCAAGTCCTACAAGAAGAATTTCACGGAAAGGTGGAGAAGTTTTTACAATTGGAAAATGTTGAATACATATTTGGCGGAAAAGATGGGCAGTTCTGCTGCAAAAAAAGCTGTGTTTACATAATGGCTCTGCAATATTTTTTCTACACAAGTTGTCCCAAAATACAGGTTCTATTGCTTGAGCCACTAAGGGCGTTATTTTTGGGTTTTTCTGGCTATTCTTTAGATGCGCGAGGAGCACGTCCAGTACATTATGCATTGTCAATGTGCGGTGGCACGTTAGAAGAAGAATTCTACGGAAGCATCTTGAGCAGACTCTTGGTGGAAGAGGAAAAGAGGTGTGGTAGCTCAGAGTTACAGGATATAGATACGCAGGACAATATGGGTAACACCTTGTTGCAATACGCGTTGTCATCCGTGTACTGCTCACCCAAAGTAGTATATGAAGTTGTAACTCGCTTCAAAAAAGCAAGTTCTACGGCGTATGCAAGCGAGTACTCCACTACGGAGATGATGATAGCAAATATACCGTACTACGCGCTGTTTTTTTCACTGGAATGCATGAATGCCACTAAAAAGGATACGTTATCTGATGCTAATAAGAGTTTGCGGGAATCAATGAGAGTTGGTGAGTTAGCTGGTATACGGCAAGCAGTAGCAAGGGTAGCTTCAGAGAATAAGGGTATACATGACGCCGTACTAAACCTGTCCAGCGTTTATGATACCGTATTAGGAGTCGTGTACGGGATTGATGAAAAAATCTGTGCTGCATCAGATTCTGCATTGCAAGGAAAAAGCAACCGCATAGAGCTTATTACAAAGCTCTTGCACGACTACAAAACGCTGCTAAGCAATATGTGCGCTGATTCTGACATTGAGTCAGAGGAACGAGACGGTTTTACGTCCATGCACATGGGAGCAATTTTCGGCTGCTACAAAGTGAACAGTTCTATTGGTGCCAGAGATGCGGCGAAAGAAGTTGTGCACATTATGCTACAAAATCCTAAGTACATAAGGAAAGCTTCCATTACTGCAGGATATGCAAAAAATGCGAGAGCTTGCGCAGAAAAAAAGAAGAACCCAGGCAGTGTAAATGAGTGGGTATACGACGTCCGCTCCATACGAATTAACAGGTTTTTTGCGACGATGGCCATGCTGGGCCAGAAGAGTTCTTCGTTTTTGGAAAGAAACCTGGGTGTCTTAAAAGAGACGGAAGATACGATAAAATACTGTAAGACAAATAAAGGCATCTGCATAGCAGGAACCTTTATTGTGCCAATAATATCTGCGTCACTGTCACTAGTGGAAATGATTGCTGTCATCCAGAGTGCTTTGCTTGAACCACGCTTTAAAATCGGGTTATCACTAGTGGCGTGTAGTCTCGGTGTAATATCTATTTCTACTGCATATCTGTGCTATAGGTACGCTACACGCAAGGCCGCCCGTGATATTACATTTATGGTAGAAAACTTCAATATGTACAAAACAAACTCTGCAAAGAATAGTGCAGATCTGTTGGAATGTGCAAATCCGTACATGAGTGTACAGCGAGCTATAGAATACGTGCAGCCAGAAGAAGCCGTAGCAGATGTGAGTGTATGTAGTGATAGTACAGCAAGCGCAAGGAAAGTGCGTGCTAGTAGTCTTCCAAATTTACGCAAAGATAATGATGTAAAACCCCTCCCAGGAGATAGTGATATGTGTCGCACGAGTAGTATGTGTGATTTCAATAGAGACGGTGACGATAGATTATCTGGCAGGGAAGTTCAACAAGGCAGCCTACGTGGCAATGTGGGGCATGTTTCGAGAACTAGAAGTAGGAGTACATGTCGTACAAGTAGTATGCGTGATTTCAATAGAGATGGTGACGATAGATTATCTGGCAGGGAAGTTCAGCAAGACAGAATACGTCTCAATGTGGGGCATGGTTCGAGAACTAGAAGTAGGAGCACATATCACGCGAGTAGTGTGCACAATCTGAGAAAAGATGGTGATGATAGGTTGTATAGAGAGAAAACTACGCAAGGAAGTGCGCACCTTTAAATGTGTACAGTAACACGATCAGCAGGGTCTCTGTGTAGTGCTTTGTAAGAACTGCGCAAGTTTATATCTGCATTCGGAATCCGGTAAAATGTGCAGGTGTGAGAGAGCTTTATCTGCATACTCTAGTGCAAACTTTCTTGAACGCTCTATTGCATCACACTTTTCCATGTAGCGGTATACCACGTGGAAATCAATGTCGTCACTGGAAGAGAGAAGATGCTGGAGCGCATCGCGTTCGTCAGTTTCTAGGCTGTCATATGTTATAATCAAGGGTAATGTGACTTTCTTATCCAAAAGATCTTTGCCTGGGTCTTTACCTAGGTCGCTTTTAGTTGCTGTGTAATCTAGAATGTCGTCCAAAATCTGAAATGCCATGCCGAAATTATACCCAAACTGTTTTAAGGCATGCCTGTACGCATCTGATGCATCGTGGAGAATAGCAGAAGATTCGCATGCGGCAGAAAAGAGAGCGGCAGTTTTAGCGGATATTATCTCCAAGTATTTACTTAGTGTGATGTTAGGGTCTTTGCTGTAAACCATCTGCTGCACTTCCCCGGTAATCATGATACTCGACGCATCTGAAAGCACGGATACTATTGGCAAACTATCGCAAGCTACAACCCATTGGAATGCCACAGCAAGAAGAAAATCTCCCACTAAAATGCTCGTTTTGTTGCCCCATATTGCGTTTGAAGTCTTCACCCCTCTCCTGAAAATACTTTCATCCACAACATCGTCATGCAACAAAGTGGCGCAGTGTATGAACTCT
>NZ_JAWLNY010000043.1:0-8558 GCF_036903315.1 Anaplasma bovis
AGCGCCACCTCTGAAAACCCTACAAGTATTAGCTTTAGCTTTCCTTGATAGTGAGCCACATCACCAACCGCATATATCTTATCTCGCGAAGTTCTACAAGTAGCCTGGTCGACAGGTATGTGAAACCTTTCTACACAAAGTCCCCAATTTAGTATTGGACCTAAATTTGCCGAGATGCCGAAAAACGGTAGTAAAAAGTCAACCTCTAAAGATATCTCCTCCTTTGAAGAAATATCGCATATCCTCACCTCTTCTAGCATGCCGTCCTTTCCTGATATGCTAGATAACTGGTAGGGAGTCATCAATTCTATATTGCCTTCGCTGATCAGATCTTCCAACACCTTCAAGCTATTTGGCGCACATCTAAAGGTTTTCCTTCTGTGAATTAAGTATAACTTCTCTGTAATTTTTGCCAATTCTATCGCCCAGTCCAGAGCTGAGTCTCCCCCTCCCGCTATAGCAACTTTCTTGCCAGAAAACATTGCCTTATTTGTGACATGGTAAAACACGGATTTATTTTCATATTCCAGGATGCCATTGATTGGTGGGCGATTAGGGCCAAATTTCCCAGATCCCGCAGCAATCATGATAGCTTTACTATCTATCCTGTCTCCCTTATCCGTAGTGAGAGTAAATCCCCCCTCTACTTCCTCTATACTTTCTACAACATGCCCCATTAGATAAATGGGGTTAAACGATTCCGCTTGATCAACAAGATTGTCAATTAGATCGCTCCCCGTGATCATTTTGTATCCGGGTATATCGTATATGGGCTTTTCAGGATATAAGACCTTACATTGCCCACCTATAACGTCAAGAGCATCAATGACACAGGAGCTCATGCCAAGCATTCCAGCTTGGAATACGGCAAAAAGCCCAACAGGCCCCGCACCTATAATAGCTAAGTCGCTAGAAACACCCATATACGCGATCCTACTATATTAAGCCCCTAACCACTCCCAGACACTATCATACCATCAAATCTCAACGTAGGCGAGTTAACCGATCTGAGAAACACTAAATCGTTTGCCACTTGCATTTCCGCAAACATGTCAGACAGATTCCCGGCTATTGTCACTCCACTAACAGGATATGAAATACTGCCATTCTCTATAGCAAATCCAAATACACCTTGACTATAGTCTCCAGTAGTTAAATTTACACCAAATCCAAAAAGATCAGTGACATATAAACCATTCTTAATGTCAGACATTAGGTCTTGAGGAGATATGGAAGACCCTTCTACATAAAAGTTACTGACCCCAGGAGATACCGATGCGTTACTATGCCTAATAGCATTAGCAGTAGTACAGAGCGATAATTGCTTACCTGTTCTCATATCTAGTACCCAGCTTTTCAGTTCCCCATTTTGTACAACATAATTCTTTCTGCTGGCAACACCCTCTCCATCAAAAGGCCTGGAAGAAATCCCTCTAACCAACAGAGGATCATCTACAATGTTGATTCCATGTCCAAAGAGTTTTTCACCTATTTTACCAGCTAAAAAAGAGCTCTTATCTGCGATTGAACTCCCATTTATGGCAGAAGCAAAGTTCCTCAGTAACGAAGAGGCTACTCTGTTTTCAAATACTACAGGCACTTTTGCCGTCTTCATTTCACGCGATTTTAACTTCCTTAGCGCCCTGTATGCAGCATCTTCTCCCAGAGATTTCGGATCCTCTAAATCCACTAAGTGACTTTTTACTGAAAAGCTGTAGTCAGTCTCCATTTTGTCATCAGATGCAACTACCGATACAGAAGTGGAAAAATAGGATCTCTTATATGAGCCATAAAATCCTCTCGATGTTGCAAGCGTTATCTCGTTATTACTATATGAGAAAGATGCGCCCTCAGAATTCACTATCTTACTATCGTATGATAATGCAGCATTCTCTACCTCATGCAGCAGATTACCTATCTCTTCCATGCTGAGCATAGAATTGTCAAATAGCGCCAGATCGTCCGCTCCCCCTGACGCATACTTAGTATCTACATCACTAATCGCTAAATATGGATCTTCAGGAGAGGAGCTTGCAATAGCCACAGCCGTATCTACAAGGTCCCCTATTCTCTCAAAATCATCGGAAGAAACACATGAACTTCTCTTCCCATTTAAGATAACTCTAATACCAACCTTTTCAGCGCTACTCTGCAGCACTTCTTCTTGTTTTAACAAACGTTGCGTGACACTGATAGAATCACTCTTGCAAAAAAAGACCTCGGCTTCTGCGTCCCTAGACTTCGCTGCCTTTATAATATCTTCCGCTACATCTAAGGAACTCAAAGCATCACTCCTAAGTTCATTCTACTGAAAAATTCTTCTACTAAGGCTCGATTATCGCGAAAGACTCCCAGAGCGCAACTAGTTTGAACTCTGAAATTGTCGCCGACTAGACCTTGATGATGCTCAACACAGCAATGCTTTGCTTCTAAAATCACGATAACACCTAATGGATCCAGTACGCGCTCTAAAAATTTTGCAATCTGCACTGTGAGACGCTCCTGCAGCTGCAACCTCTTAGCAAAGATGCCCACTATCTTTACTATCTCTCCTATACCCAAAATTCCATCTTTTGGTATGTACGCAATGCCCGCCTTACCCCTTATGGGCACAATGTGGTGTTCGCAAGTTGAAGAAAAATTTATCCCTTTCAGCACTATCATATCGGAATATCCATCACTGTTTTTAAGTACAGTGCCACGGTATTCCTCTTCTTTATCCTTTCCATACCCACTGCAAGAGCGAACAAGGGCATCTAATACTCTAGTAGGAGTATCTATAAGACCTTCCCTCTCAGGAGAATCCCCCATCCACCTAATAAGAGCTTTGACAGCCTCTTTATTATTATCCTCAGCAGATAGCTTATGAGACAATTTATCACCAGAATCCATAAACTAACCCAAAGCTTCACATCCACTGATGACTTCTATCAAGTCAGTTGTTATTGCCGCTTGTCTCGAACGGTTATAACTCAAAACTAATCTATCCAGCATACTACCGGTATTAGAGTTCGCAGATTCCATGGCAACCATACGGGAACAGTGCTCGCAAACCATACTCTCACAAGCGGCTAGGTAAAATTTTCCAAAGAATTTCTTGATCCATACTTCGTCACTAATCTCTGAGAAACTAGGATCATAAATACACGCAGACTCTATCTCCGCCTCTATACCACTTGGATCAGGAGGACACTCTTCATCACTAGCTTCGTAGTCATTGAGCAGGATATCTTCCACAACCTGTTCTTGAGAAGATATAGTATTAAACTTCGTATACAGTACAGATACCTTACGAAATGTCATGAAATCTATAGAAAGCTTGTGTAAAAAGTCCTTAAAACCAGGGAAATTCATAGATTTAGTCTGGGGCACAACTTTAACAACTGCACTACTTTCCAGGTCTCCCATCCTACTACGCACTATATCGTAGACCTTCGTACCAATAAAAAGGAACTCCTGGCGCACTCCTGCCTCATCCTTCTTTCTGCTTAAATACTCGCAAAATGCTTTCGCTATAGAATAGTTAAATCCACCACATAGGCCACGATCAGATGAAAAAATAACAAACAATTCTGAAGAGGAAGGCTTTGGATAATCAATTGAGCGTTTAGGACTCTGTGTGTTCAAGTTGGTAGACAGCTTTTCGTAATACTCCCTGGCGTATGCTAAACTTACCCTTGCCGCACGAAACTTAGAGGCAGAAATCATCTGCATCACTCTAGTAGTCTTTTGTATAGACTTTACGCTTTTTATTCTCTGAGAAAGTGCTTTTAAATTTGCCATCGCCACCACCAGCAGACACGTTCTGTAGTATATTACTTATTTTCCGCAGCACAAGCTCAAAACACGTAAAAGAAATGGCATACTGTTATCTCAACTTGTGAGAAGAATTCTGGATCTATTCACTGCTCTTGGGAAAGTATTCCTTTTACACCAGCCCTAGTATAAACAACTTATGTGTTGATAGGTACAAACTTCGGCAGTATTACACTTTGAACTTGACATTTGTGCTTATTGCAGGATAACCTGCCTCAGTTTTGTGACTTCCGAGATGTCTAGTAACAGTATCAAGCCGATGACCATAAATTTTGGTCCGCAGCATCCAGCTGCACACGGCGTAATGCGTTTAATATTAGAAATGAGCGGTGAAGTAATTGACAGAATAGATCCGCACATAGGGCTTTTGCATCGAGGAACGGAAAAGCTAATTGAGTACAAAACTTATACTCAGGCTCTTCCCTATTTTGACAGATTAGATTACGTATCGCCGATGGCTCAGGAGCACGCATATTCAATGTGTGTCGAAAAGCTATTGAAGTGCGAGATTCCGCCTAGAGCTAAGTATCTAAGAGTAATTTTTTGCGAACTTACAAGGATCTTAAATCACCTTCTTAATGTTTCTTGTCAGGCCATGGATACGGGTGCTACTACGCCGCTATTGTGGGTCTTTGAAGAAAGAGAGAAAATTCTGGCATTTTATGAAAGGGCTTCAGGTGCGAGGTTCCACTCTGCATATATAAGGCCCGGAGGAGTAGCTGCTGATGTGCCAGAAGGTCTGCTAGACGATATATACGAATTTACCAGAACATTTCCAAAGCTTTTGGATAGGGTTGATGATTTGCTTACTGAAAATACGATATGGAAGCAGCGCAACGTAGATATAGGAAAAGTGTCGAAAGAACAGGCATTAGCGTGGGGATTCTCGGGCCCAATGCTAAGAGCCTCTGGAGTACCTTGGGATCTTCGAAAAAGCCAACCTTACGAGATATATGACATTCTGGATTTTAAGATACCGGTTAGAGACGGTGGCGATTGTTATGACAGGTATCTAGTACGCATGGCAGAAATCAGGGAATCGCTCTCTATACTAGAGCAGTGCCTGCAGACTATTCCTGAGGGACCAGTAAAGACTGAAGATAGGAAAGTGGTTCCGCCGAAGAGGGAAGAGTTAAAATACTCTATGGAGGCTCTAATTCACCACTTTAAACTCTTCTCTGAAGGATATAAAATAATGCCCGGGGAAGCTTATACTGCTGTAGAGGCACCTAAGGGAGAATTTGGAGTATACATAGTTTCTGATGGCACTAACAAGCCTTACCGATGCAGAATTAGAGCTCCAGGGTTTGCTCATTTACAAGCTATAGAGGCTATGTCGAAGGGACATCTGTTAGCAGATTTAACCGCTATTATAGGATCCCTTGATATCGTGTTTGGAGAAATAGATAGATAGATCTCATGGAAGAGGAAAGCTTTAAATTTACAGAGAGTAATTTAAAAGAAGCATACGAATGCGTTAGCAGATACCCCAAAGGCAGAGAAGCTAGCGCCGTGATGCCCCTTCTCTATTTGGTGCAAAAGCAATCTGGAGGATTTGTGCCCAACTCTGCTATAGGCTATGTTGCAGAACTATTAAGCATGCGTCCTGTGCACGTGAGGGAAGTGGTAGAGTTCTATTCTATGTATAATACCAGCCCTGTGGGGAAATATTTGGTACAGGTCTGCAGAACTACTCCATGTTGGCTGAGAGGAAGTGACAACATCTTAAAGATGTGTAAGAAAGTCATGGAAGTGGGAGTTGGTGAGACCACGAAGGATAATGTCTTCACTTTACGTGAGGTAGAGTGTTTGGGAGCATGCGTAAATGCCCCTGTAGTGCAGATAAATGATGATTACTATGAGAATCTTTGCGAGAAAGATATGGAAAGGATTTTAATCAGATTAAGAACAGGGGATGATACTAGTAAAAAGTGAAAGCTAGAGAGATAGTCCTGGATACAGAAACCACAGGTCTTGATGCAGACGGTGGGGACAGGATAATTGAGATTGGATGTGTAGAACTCGTGGATTTTGTAGCTACGGGAAAGTTCTTTCACAGATATATCGACCCTGAGCGCAGCATATCCGCAGCAGCTACACGGATTCATGGTATCACGTCTTTAATGCTGAAAGACATGCCGAAATTTTTTGAGATTGCGGACGAATTTCTCGATTTCGTACAAGATAGTCCACTGATAATACACAATGCCAGATTCGATATAAGATTTATCGAAGTGGAAATGGAGAAAATGGGAAAAAAGGGCATAATAAGTAATGAAATCATCGATACTCTTGAAATAGCGCGTAAAAAATTTCCTGGCATGCCGGCTAGTTTAGATGCTCTATGTAAGAGGTTTAACATTCTCACTCACGATCGTAAATTACACGGAGCTTTGAAGGACGCCAACCTACTTGCGCGTGTATATGTAGAGCTATGCGGGGGGTTACAGAGGTCTTTAACGTTCTGTTCCCTCTCAGAGACAGGAGAAACTAACCAATCGACATTTAGACCAAAAGTTGACCTAGTGCCACGAATATTCCCGCTAACGCATGAAGAGGAAATGGAGCACAACGCTAATGTAGTAGAAAAACTCAATAATTCACTATGGAAAATTTATCTAGAGCACTATCAAGATGGTGTAGATAGCGATGAAAGGGAGGCTACTTCTTAGTTTTAATACAATGCCTTTACTGCACATTTCTGCAACGTTTTTCAGACAGAATGCATTTATGGCACTCTCAAAGGAGATATAGACAACAATAAAAGTGAAGCGATCCTTAAGTCTAAGACTATAGTATAGGCGTTCACTTGCATAATATTCTATAGCCGCTCCCTGCTGCATTCTTGCTATAGAGGTAGCATATGTGCAGAGCACGCTATTTTAGCAGCCGCTCTCCACACGACATTCTTGCTGTACAATCAAAATATATTCTGTGCCATAACAAGATGGTATAAAAGTGCAGTTGTCACCTAGTTTACGGATATACAAAAGAGATAAGTTTGGGTGATGTTACGATATAAACACTCTCCGGGAGCTACTTAACGTTCTTGCAGCAAAATATAAAGTGTATTCTTTGCAGCTTAAGATGATACGGGAGTGCAGCCATTGCGTAGTTTAATAGGTGTACACATTTAAGACACGCTCCCTGTTCTTGCGGAAGAGATAAATGTATATGAGGCATAAGTAAATTAATCTGACAATACACTCTCTGCGAGATACATTTCCTGCGGTGTTTTGCCAATGTATTCTACTGCTCTTTCAAGTATAATAAATAGCAGCAAACGTGCAGCTATTGCTGGGTTTAATAGATGTACAACTTTTCAAGGGACCACTCTCTACAAGAGCTATCACTTAGTTTGCGGATAAATGTAGATGTCACTTTAGCGAAAGCAACTTCCTGCAACGTTGGAGCAATGCGTTCTATTACGCACCAAAGTATAGATAGCAGCAAACGTGCAGCTATTGCTGGGTTTAATAGATGTACATACTTTTCAAGGGACCACTCTCTACAAGAGCCTTCACTTAGTTTGCGGATATATGAAACGTTTGATCAATACGACAATACACACTTTACAAGAAATATTTCCTGCAGTGCTTGGCTACTTCCTAGCTCAATCGTTGTACCAATGTATAACCAACTTCCTGCAGCTACGTCCTTACGGCAAGATAAACGAATCTGAGAGATTACTATCAAGACAGTATGGTCGTGTAAAAATAAGGCTCCTTTGACTTATGTATATGTATAAGTGAGGCCACTTCTTGTTCGGTAATACATAATGCAGTGCCCTAAACTGTACTTTTCTTAGAGCTGTTCTCGACAAGGCTGTCTCTTAGTTTGCGAATATTGTGAATGTTTACTGACATGTCCTTGATCAATATGGCAATGCATGCTTTCCAGGAGCTACTTCTCGCGGCGCCAGACTCATGTAGGCCTATTGCGTTATCAAGACGATGTAGATAAGAACAAAAGTGAGGCTACTTCTTGATCTAATAATGGCATATTGAGATATAAGTGTTTGCACGTATAATATTCCATAGCTGCTCCCCTCTGCATTCTTGCCGTAGGGGTAGTAAACGTATGGGCATAATGTTCTAGCGGGCTCCTGACATGGCTTTTAAGAAGGGAGATCTACTTCGCAGGTGATGTGCACACTTTACAAAAATCACTCCCGATAAGGCTATCTCTTAGTTTATAGTGATACAGATGTATGGATGTTTGACTGACGTCTCCTTGATCAATATGGCAATGCATGCTTTCCAAGAGCTACTTCTCGCGGCGCAAGACTCACATAGGCCTATTACGTTATCAGACGATGTAAATAGAAACAAGAGTGAGGCTACTGAGGCTACTTCTTGTTCAATAATGCATAATATAGTGCTCTATACCCTTGAGCTGTTCTATACAAGGCTATCACTTGGTTTGCGAATGTTTGTTAATATGGCAATACACACTCTCTGAAGACATTTTCCGCAGTAAAGACATTTTTCAGTGTTGATTACCTTTTTAGTTTAATCATTGCGCCAAGTACAACACTCCCAGAGCCGCTTCTTAGAAGGCTTTTGAGATAAAAGCAAAACGTACTATTAAGTTCTTGGTCTAAAAGCGCATATGACATAAGTTTGACTAATATAACAGTGCACACTTTCCCATAATTGCATCCCATAGGGCTTTTAGTAAGACCGCTCCTTGGTTTAGTAGCACAAGTTTAGTTGTTGTGCCATAGTGGGCCAGGTGTTATG
>NZ_JAWLNY010000044.1:0-8464 GCF_036903315.1 Anaplasma bovis
CCAGGCTCTTTTGGAGAAAATATCACAGAATATATATTGCTGTTTACCTGCGCAGGGTAAACCATGTTTACGCAAAGCTTACTGTGTTTCGTTTCAGCAGCGTACACCTTTATCATCGCATCAAGCGCCACCTTACTTGATACGTACGGACCAAAGTAGGAATAGTTTGAAATAGACCTTACCGCATCCGACGTGACAAAGATCGCCCTTCCAGCATCTGAGCTTTTCAACAGAGAGTCAAAATACTTTATCAAGTACCAATTTGCAAAAAAGTTCGCTTCAACAACGGCCTTCCAGTCTTCAATCCCGCACTCCTGAATAGGATCAAGATTTCCTATAACTGCCGCCGTAGCTACCAATATGTCGAGGGATCCAAACTTACTTTTCACAGAAAGAGCAAGGCTTTCGATTTTTTCGATATCCCTTAAATCTATTGCAGCAAGTGCAACTTCTCCTCCCGTGCTGCTAATGTCATCGTACAGAGTCTTTAACCTGTGAACATCAATATCCACCAATATAACACTCGCACCTTCTGCAGCAAATCTCCTGGAAACTGCAGACCCAATACCTCCGGCGGCCCCCGTAATAAGCGCGACCTTCCCCTGTAGCAGGCCACTCATACTAAGCCCTCATGACATACATCACCCCGCCGAGGATGGTAAAACCTATTACCATACTTTACAAGAAAAATAGTTTCTAGTGTCACACCACCGTCCTTACTTTACACACAACCACCCAGCTAGCTCTTCATGGCGATAATATTTTCTGTGAATCACCTTTAAATTTTATTAGAAAGTGTATACCTAATACAACAGGCAGCTAGACGAGAGAAAATTGCCATGGATTTGACAAAGTTTACTGACAAAGCAAAAAATTTCGTGTCTCAGGCGCAAGTCTTTGCTATTTCATCCGGTCACCAGTCTTTGTTACCAGAACATCTGCTGAAAGTGATGCTCGATGAAGAAAACGGGCCAACAGAAACTCTCATTACTTCGTGCGGCGCCAACATAAGCAAGATTACCAGTGAGCTATCGAACATATTAAAAAAACTTACTGTAGTCACTGGCTCTGGGAGCGGCCATTTAAACCTTTCTAGAGGAATGGCACAAACTCTGGAGGAAGCTCTAAGCCTTACAAAAAGGAACAATGATAGTTTTGTCACTACTGAACGTCTATTGCAGGGTATAATAGCCTCAGACAGCGATATATCGCGAGTTTTGGTGAGTGAGGGAGTAACTCTACCCAAACTTAATACACTTATAGAAAAAATGCGCGATGGTGCAAAAGCTGACAGTGAAACATGTGAGGAGAAGTTTAACGCACTGAAGAAATACACACAGGATTTAACAGAACTCGCTGCTTTAGGAAAGCTGGATCCAGTAATCGGCAGGAGTGATGAGACTAGAAGACTGGTACAGGTGCTTTCAAGAAGGACAAAGAATAATCCCGCATTAATCGGTGAACCTGGCGTGGGAAAAAGTGCGATAGTTGAAGGATTTGCCCAAGCAATAGTGGCTGAGAATATACCAGCGTGGTTACGGGGAGCAAAAGTGCTTGCATTGGATCTTGCTGCTCTTGTTGCGGGAACAAAGTACAGGGGGGAATTTGAAGAAAGATTAAAGGCAGTTCTCTCAAAAATAATAACATCCGATGGGAAAATTGTTCTCTTCATAGACGAGTTGCATATGCTAGTGGGCGCAGGTTCCACCGGAGATTCCATGGATGCATCTAACATTCTCAAGCCTCTTCTGGCAAGGGGAGAGTTGCGGTGCATAGGCGCTACTACATTGGATGAATACCGCGAGCACATAGAGAAGGATCCTGCCCTGGCAAGGAGGTTTCAACCCGTGTTCGTAGCTGAACCCAGCATAAGTGATACAATTTCAATGTTGAGGGGATTGAAAGAAAAGTATGAGCTACATCACGGAATCATAATAACAGACAGCGCGATAGTAGCTGCAGCAAATTTATCAAACAGGTACATATCGGAAAGATTTTTGCCTGACAAAGCAATAGACCTGATAGACGAAGCCGCAAGTAAGGCAAGGATAGAGGTGGACAGCAAGCCGGAAGTTATAGACAGTGCAGAACGCAAAATAATCCAGTTGAAAATAGAATCTGAAGCCTTAAAAAATGAAAATACAGAGGCTTCGAAGCAACGTTTGGCGGACATAGACGCAGAGTTAGACGTACTAACTGCGGAAGTTGCTGATCTGAACAGCAAATGGCAAGCTGAAAAAATTAAGATATCAAAAATGCATGAACTAACGGAATCTTTGGATAAAGCACGTATTGAGCTAGAACAATCTCAAAGATGCGGAAATTTATCTAGAGCTGGGGAGCTAATGTACGGAGTTATTCCGTCCCTGGAAGCGGAACTAAAGAAATGCGGAGAAGTTGCAGGAGCACTTTTGAGAAAGGAAGTTAGAGCCAATGATATAGCATCCATCGTCGCGAAGTGGACGGGCATTCCAGTAGACAACATAATGCACAGCGAAAAGGAAAAACTCTTACATATGGAAGAGGAGCTACAAAAAGCTATAGTGGGACAAGAGAATGCTGTAAGTGCAATAAGTTCCGCTGTAAGAAGGTCTAGAGCTGGCGTGCAGGATACACAAAGGCCCATGGGTTCTTTTCTATTCTTGGGACCTACAGGAGTAGGTAAAACTGAATTGACCAAGGCGCTAAGTGAGTTTCTCTTCAATTCTCGTTCTGCCATGTTAAGATTTGACATGTCGGAGTTCATGGAAAAGCATTCCGTTGCAAGGTTGATAGGCGCACCTCCGGGATATGTGGGATATGAACAGGGCGGTACGCTGACTGAAACTGTACGTAAAAGGCCTTATCAAGTAATTCTCTTCGACGAAATTGAGAAAGCCCATTCGGACGTATTCAACATCTTGTTACAGGTTCTCGACGAAGGAAGACTTACTGATAGCAAAGGAAATTTGGTCGATTTCAAGAATACGATACTGGTCCTTACATCGAACATAGGGCAGGAAATTCTAGTCAACAGCGGCAATGAATCCGTAGATGACGAAACAAAAGATAAGGTGTTCTCTCTATTGAGAACGTGCTTTCGTCCAGAATTTTTAAACAGGCTGGACAAGATTATCATTTTTAACAGGCTGTCCAAGAAAGACATAGAACTCATTGTGGACGTACAAATGTCGAATTTGCAAAAAACTTTAAGCGACAAGGGCCTTACAATCACGCTTACACCTGGTGCAAAAACTTGGCTAGTTGAAAATGGATATAACGCAGCATATGGCGCTAGACCACTGAAAAGACTAATACAGCAACATATACAAAATCAGCTTGCATACATGATACTCTCGGGGCAAGCGCCTGAGGGAAGTGTGCTGGAGGTAGATACAGAGAACGACTCCTTAGTCATTCTAAATATGGCAGAAGGGAAAAAACAGAGTGAAAGGAAGTGAAAAGATCTGCGAAATAGTTGCTATCTCCTTAGACAGACCGGCTCCTGTAAACACTAGCAACTGCCATTGGCGAAATTACAGATGACATCATATCGCTTATGTCACTATGTTTCGCATCTGCGCTGATGTTGGCAGTTCCCCTTTGGGAGCCCTTGTCATATGCAACATGTATTATTGCGGAAGAAATTAAATTAATGATTCCGAATTTGGAGATCTTATAGTCGAGTTCCTTGTCACGTAACACGACAGATACGTATTCCTTCCCAGAGTACGCTATTTCTTTAGAGGTAAAAAATAAATCCGCTAGCACTGCAGCAACTTCTACAACACATGCGAGCGCCACCGCAGATGCAAACGCAATAACTGTAGGAGACGCAAGGTTCAGCGCTTTTCTTGCAGCCGGCGTACAAAATATTGCTGTAGATGCGATGAAAAAACACAATACATTTCCCAAAAATATTTCCGAAAACAACCTAGCGCGACTAGCAATAGCAGCAAATTTCTTATTTCCTCTATTTACACATAACTCTGACAACTGCAGAAAACACGCAGGAAGTACAAGCACAGCACCGACTATCCTGCGGACTAAGTCGTATGCGAATTCGGTCTTTGGGTATTTAATACACTTTTCTCTGAGCTTAGTTTTAGTACGGAACAATGAACAGATGCTACTGACGGCCACAGTAAGTAGTCCAAACTTGAGGACCAACCCTGCTATTTCATCGGAAACCTCAAGTGAGTTTGTTATATCAGTCTTTTTGCTATTAACAGTACTAATCTCATAGTAGAAAAATGCCATTGCCAACAGGAATATAAAGGATGAGATGAAAATACCGTATATAAATGCCATGCTAACGTGACTGTCTAGAGCATTAGCTTTTCCGACATGTAAGAATTTACCGCAGCTAGATAGAATCCAATACAGGATCATCCCTATAAAAATAGAATTTATCAAGATAACATGAGATGACACGGCAAGCATCTTCACGACATAGAGAGCCACCTTCTTGTCCTTACGACGCAAGTACTCAGCCAACAAGGCACAACACCCAGGGACTACCAAGATGTAGGAAGTGCAGTACAGATATACCTCGTATACCACATCCGACCAGTAGTTAGTGTTCTTGCTTTTTATGCCCAAAGGGCCTGTACGTTCCTGATAACACAGTAGCGCAGGCAATCCACAGGATATATCGCCAAGAAAACTTTGTGATATAAGAACGTCTGATACACTACATTTGTTCTTGGTAACTTCGTCGTATACGTTTAAGTAGTGGAATACGCTTTCAATAACCAGCAAAGGCAGTGTGCACGACATTGCCAAAAACAGGATTGCCAAGTCTTTATTTTTTATGAAGAAGTTGGGTCCTAGAAAATTTGGGTACTTCTCAAGTATAAATGTGAAAGCCTTGGTGAAAAGAAGGCCAAATACCAGAACTGTTCGCGTATGCCGGAAAATCTGAACGGATATAGCAGCCCATAACTTGTGCCTCTTTTTATACGCCTCCTTAGATATCACATACGGAATTATGGGAACCAGCGAGACTATGGAGGTGCACAGCAAATAGCAGATGTATATCCTGCTTCTGATATCATAGGCCACCTTATCGAGGAGCACGCCGTCGGAGGCTACCTTCCGTACCACCCCAACCATTTCACGCCCACTACAGCCCTTTTTTGCGGCACACATACAAACAGCCGAACAGAGAATAATTTAAAACTACGCCTAAAGCTCGCGCTATGCCCTGAAGAACCCAAGCCTAATACTGCGGTCCACAGACATACCCCCCATGTGTCTACTAGCCTCTTCGCGAATATCAGCAGCCCTCTTCTCCTCACCGGTGTATACATCGTGCAGGTAACAACAAAAAGCCACAATCGCAGTAGGCACACCGTATAACATCTGTGTATCCAGTCTGGACATAGAGGTGATACTCATAGCATCCCTGATCTGGCTTCTAAACATCATGTTTATCACGGAGTCCTCTAGTTTGTCGTAGGTCTTTTCCTGACTACGCCACAGCATTCTTATCTTGTACCTGAGAGGACAATCTTCCTTGTATTGAAGGAACCTTGACACATAGTTGTGAGCTACTGCACACACGTACAAGATAGCCGAAGGTATCAACGACCCAGCCACCGCCATGCCAAACGTGCAACACTCAGACCTTGCGCCCACAAGACACATAATGCGGGAAAGCAAGAAAATTGCGACAGAAAAGAACAAAATATTTAGGAGCAAACCATGGATATAAGCGAAAGTCTGCTTAACCTGAGGACCCACTAACCTGTGGTACAAACCCCTCCTAACACGCTCACCTTCTTTCCATCTACGTCTGGAAACGACCTTTGCCCACGTAAACTCCTGGCTACCTAACAGAGGAGATGCACAAAAATACATCAGAATGAGAGGTGACAGGACAACGGTAACCAGAGCAATGGTTACCCTCATGTAAAGCTCAAACACCCGGAAGCCGCGTGTCTTAAACTTTTTCCCGTTTAGCGAACACGGACGACCGCAGAAGCCTAGAAAAGCCTCACGCATAACCGCCCAACTAGTTGCCATACGCCTACCAAATAAGACACACACCCACTAGTATACCATACTATGCACTCATGCATCAAATTTCAAGCACTAGAAACAACAAATCCATTCCTTCACTGGGTCTCATTGTATTGCTAGACGTGTGAACATGCCTACACTCTAGATGGCATCATCCGAGAAGGTGATATTGAATTCGTAAATTCCTATACCGTGTTCACTGCCTATGTACCTGGCGGTGAGCAACTTTTTTATCGAACCTGGTATTCTACTCAATTCATAGCCATCATAGCCGTCTTCCATGCCTTCAAAGAACATTTCAGTTTGCAGCCCTGGAAACGCATTATGTTTAACCAAAAAATGCACCAGCGGACTCCTACCCTTGCTGCTACCAGGCAATATGGTAGTAAATCCATAGTTACCTAAATTATCAGTTGTCGCTTTTCCGGAACCGTGAAATCCCCTATCATAGCCGGTATCGTCAGCGTATCTACCGTTAGAATCAGAATGCCATATGAATACGTTCGCGCCGCTTATGGGGCGGCAATATGCGTCGGTGACCCTACCTACTATGTGTATTACGTTCCTATCGCTTCCATGTCCTGTGTGTTTCAGTAAATTACTCGATAGGTTAAATCTCTTGGGCACCGGAACAACATTCTTTATTTCGGGTGTTTCTACGCAATTTAAAATGACAGCATCCGAAGCTTTTACGTCAGTACCACCAAGCAGAAAACACACCACAGTTGCCATAATAAATGGTGTGAGAATCAACTTTTGGTTAAACCCTACTCTCAGCAATCTCGCTAGAATACACAATCTACAAAAGCCTAAAGCACCCCGCATATTAAACCTCGTCTAAACTGTGTACTATACTTTACAAAAGTACGTGCAAAGTAAATGGTAAACTGTGCCATAGACTACATCACAAAATAACATTAGAATGCTGACGGTACTTATGGGGGCTGTTATGGTTAGTGTTTCGTTTCTAAACTTTGCTTCTGGCATCTCTACGTTCATCAAGACAGCGGTGTTCGTAGTTGGCACCTTTGAGGGTTGTAACTCTCTGGAAGATGGGGGTGTCCTCGCTCCAGAAGAAAAAGCAATTATCCTAGAAGCAAAAGAATCTTGCATGTTCTCCGGAGAATTCGCAGCTACTATGCCCGTGGTATACACTCCTAAAGGTCGCGCAGTATTGGTTGTTGGCCTAGGAAAGGAGTCTGAAGAAATCGTCGAAAGCAAGGCTATGAAATTGGGCGGTGCCATATATTCTAGTCTAGAGAAGGTTAATGCAGGAAAAGCCTTAATCGTTGCACCCGAAGGTACCGAGTTGCGCGTAGCTTATGGAGCTTTCCTACGTAGTTTTACCTTTGATAAGTACCTAACAAAGAAAAAGCCTAATGTCAGGAAGCTATCTGAAATTAATATTCTCGTATCGGGAAATGCCGCAGAGTTTAATAAGTCATTTGCCCCCCTACAGGCAGAAGGAGAATCTGTATTCTTTACTCGTTCCTTAGTTTCAGAACCTGCTAACGTACTATACCCGGATGAATATGCGCGCAGGATACATGAAGAGCTTACACCACTGGGTGTAGAGGTGGAAATACTCGATGAGAAGCGCATGCGTGAGGAAGGCATGATGGCTCTACTTGGTGTAGGCCAGGGTAGCAGCAAGGATTCAAGACTCGTAGTTATGAAGTGGAATGGTGCCCCGAAGAGCAATGATAGACTAGCCTTTGTTGGTAAGGGAGTTACCTTCGACACTGGTGGTATTTCCTTAAAGCCCTCCAAAGGGATGTGGGACATGAAATACGACATGGGAGGATCTGCTGTTGTTGTAGGTTTAATGAGGACTCTAGCTGCAAGATCTGCAAAGGTTAATGCGGTAGGCGTTGTTGGTCTTGTTGAGAATGCAGTTGATGGTAATGCTCAGCGTCCTGGAGACATAGTTAAGTCTATGTCTGGACAAACCATAGAGGTTCTGAATACAGATGCTGAAGGCAGGTTAGTACTCGCAGATGCTCTATGGTACACCCAGAAGGTTTTCTCTCCTAAGCTTATTGTAGATCTTGCAACTTTGACAGGAGCCATAGTCGTAGCTTTAGGAGAGGTACAGTACGCTGGATTGTTTTCCAACGATAAATCGCTGTCCGATAAGTTAATACATGCCGGGGAAGAAGTAAACGAGATGCTATGGCCCATGCCATTGGGAGATGCATACGATAAGATGATGGACTCCTCTATCGCAGATATGAAAAATATCTCTACCAGTGGTCGCGGTGCGGACAGCATAACTGCAGCACAGTTTTTACAACGCTTCGTTAACGGGTTACCATGGGCGCATTTGGATATAGCAGGTATGGCTTGGACAGAAGAGGGAACTCACGTTGTACCAAAGGGTGCTACCGGGTTTGGTGTTATGCTACTTAACAGGTTTGTAAGCAAATATTACGAAGAAAGGCGTTAGCATGAAAAGATCCAC
>NZ_JAWLNY010000045.1:0-8287 GCF_036903315.1 Anaplasma bovis
TGTGCCTTCGCAAAGGCACTTGAGACTACTCCGTGCTGGTCTCTGGTTAAAGCTGATATATCCTTTGATATTGTGGTAGAGGTATGCTCCTGCATACTCTCGCTCTTACTAGTAGCGTAATTATTCTTATTACCACCAAGACTCTCATCAAACATTTCACTCAACTTAGCAGCACTACTACTGCTGTGCCCTCCAGAGTAGCACTTTCCTGCTGTATCTACATTGCTACCACTGTTACTAGTACCACCACCATCACTTACCCACTTATCCTTACAAATCTTCCCATCGATATCCTTAGTAGTATCAAGAGTATTAATAGCCTTACTAACCTCATGCATATCCTTCTTGGTCAACTTCTGAATACCTTCGGATAGTTTAGATGTCTGATCAAGAGCAACATTGTAAGCAAGATCTTTAGCGAGGAGATAAATACCTTCTTCATCACCATCTCCCCTCTTAACTCCCCTTATAGGATATACATCAACGATGTATATCTACTGGTATTGCTATTTCCGCTCCTTCAAGCGCCTTCGCAAAGGCGCTTGAGACTATCCCTTTCTCGCTACTGTTTAGTTGTGATATGTCCTCGGATATCTTTTTCGATGTAAGTGTACCCACAGCGCCGCTTGCCCGTTCTCCTTCGTAATTTCCGCCACCATGACTACTTGAATGTGATTTCTGCCACAGTTTATCCAGGCCCTTATCTCCAGCCTTACCATTCAGACCAGATACACCAATTCCACACTTGCCGTCACCCTCACTACCAGCACTAGCAATGGTAGAGTGATTGTAAGCATCATCCTTGCATATCTTACTATTAATACCAATGGCCTTATCTTGGTTATTAACATGCTGATCAAGTGTAATAATCTCTTCACTAACTGGCTTCAATTCCATCCTTTGCATCTTGTGAATACCTGCAGTCAACTCATTGGTCCTATTAAGAGCAACGTTGTAAGCAAGGTCTTTAGCGAGGAGATAAATACCTTCTTCATCACCATCTCCACTCTTTAACTTAGTAGATATACATCATTGATGTATATCTAGTTCTACCTACGTTATTACCACTAGTAGCAGCAAGCAAAGGCACTTGATACCTTGCCCTTCTGTTCCCTATCTAAACCTGATACGTCCTTAACCAGCTGATTCGTAGATTTAGGCACATTACTCATCTTATCATTGTCTGTCTTAAAATTGTGTGCCTGATTTGTTGTACTTGTAAAATTCTCCAAACCCATCTTAGAACTGAATCCACTGCTACTATCACTAGCGCATTTATCAGTACTAAGGTTGCCTTCACTTGATGAAGCATCATTACTTCTAGCCTTACAAATCTTGGCATCAATGTCCCTATTAGGATCAAGGATATTAATAGCCTTACTAACCTCATGCATATTCTTCTTGGTTTATTATTGATATATATTCTCTGGTTGTACCTTGCGGCCCTTTGATATCTTTGCTTATGTATGGCTACCTGCCACACCATCACGCAGATGTTGCGAGTTTATGCGGTATTATATCCTCTATCTGAAGACATGAAGCCATTCTCCTGAACTTTCTCCATTATTGCTTGTGTTTATTGCACTGATAGTATTTACTGCCCCTGTCGAGTGTAAAATCGAAGGGTGTTATGCATAAATGCTGCTACAGTGCGCCAATGAAAATATTCGAAGAGTGGCATGGAGATATGATGAAAACAGGGGGCATCAGAGAACCCTCTGCGATGGTGCTGACCACATGCGAAAATAATAGGCCCTCGGCAAGGGTTGTCCTGCTGAAAGGGTATAGTGAAGCGGGATTTGAGTTTTTTACTAATTTTCAAAGCAGAAAAGGTCGTGAGCTGCAAAATAATCCCTTTGTATCGCTAGTGTTTGATTGGAGAACTGTGAACAGACAAGTGCGCGTGGAAGGAATAGCAGGGCTTATGACTCCAGCAGAGTCGGATAAGTATCATGCTTCTAGATCTAGAGATAGCCAGATAAGTGCATGGTGTTCTAAACAGTCCATGGTGCTTGAGAGCCGTGAAAAGTTACTCGAAGAATTTGAAATTGCTAAAAAGAAGTTCGAGGGAAAAGAAGTTCCAAGACCTGACCACTGGGGGGGAGTGAGAGTAGTTCCGTATGTCGTAGAGTTCTGGCAAAATTGTGAACATAGGTTGCATGACAGAAAAAGATACAGGAAAGATGAAAACAATATCTGGGTTCACGAAATACTCTACCCGTGAATAGCGCGAGGCTTTCCGTTCCCAAACTTTCCAAATCTGTCATTGATATTTTGCCGATAGAGCTGCCTCATCAAATGTTATAATCACAAACATTATCGAGTGCACAATCTTTATCTCCTGATCGAGGATTTTTGCAGAATTCTATATCTCTCCGGCTTTTTGATATTACAGAGAAGTAATATGAATCCTAATCAGGGTTTTGCATATATAGCAGCCTCATCAAATGTCATGATAGTAAACGTCACCTAGTGCGCAAGCTTTGTCTTCTGATCCAGGATTTGTGCAAAATTCTAGATCACCCAGCTTTTTTGATATTACAGGGAAGTAATGTGAATCCTAATCAGGGTTTTGCATATATAGCAGCCTCATCAAAGGTCATAATCACAAACGTTACCGAGTGTACAAGCTTTATCTCCTGATCAAGGGTTTTGTGCAGAATTCTGTATCTCTCTAGCTTTTTGATATTACAGAAATAGTCAGAAGTAATGTGAATCCTAAGGTGAGAAACTGAGTAATTTGCGCTTCCCGCGTGGCCAATGTGCTTGCTTGACTCATCAAAAATTTCAATAAGTGTATTGTTGCCCGTTAGTGACAGTATTTTCTGTCTAATAGATGCATCAATTTCCTCGAAGTTATGCATAGTAAAGGCCCAATATCTATGGAGAGATTGTAGCGAATTTTCTTTCAGGTAACAGCCTAATTTATCCGAAACTGCAGCTCTTGTATGCTAATAAACCGCCATTAAAGATTGCATGAAGTTATCAGAATGTATCTTACGCGTTGCGTGATTGCATAATGAACTTGCAGCCTAAGGTATCTGAGTCGCAAAGGAAAACGTCTCCGATGGAGACTACTTTGCCTTTACCGCTGTAGGTTATGTCTGTTATATATGGGGACCTGTTTTGAGTTTCTGAAGTGAATTTTGGAACCTTTATTCATCTGAGGACACATAGTGATTATTCCCTCTTGGAGGGAATGATAAAGATTGATTCCCTAATAGCGATGTGTGTTAAACAAAAAATGCCCGCTATTGCCCTCACAGATTCCGGCAATTTATTTGGATCCTTAGAATTCTCAGATACCGCTTCGTCTTCAGGTGTGCAGCCAATAATAGGGTGCAACATAGCTGTAGAGGATTTGGGTAGTAGTATAGGTAATATACTGCTGCTTGTGAAAAACAGTAAGGGTTTTGAGAATCTAATACAGCTGGTGAGTAATGGATTCAAGAACAACCAGCTGGGAAAGGTAAACAGTGTCAATATACATGATTTACTTGATATGAGTCAGGGGCTAATAGCGCTTACCGGAGGATATGACGATATCCTGGCTAGATTTTTGACTCGTAAGAACGAAAATAGTGAAGTTATTAACAAGCTGTTGCAGGTTTTTACGGGTAACTTGTATGTCGAACTGCAGAGGCATGGCCTAGCAGCACAAAAGGAGTTGGAAGGCTCGCTGGTGGAGTTTGCATACAACAATAATATCCCGCTTGTGGCAACGAATGATGTGTTTTTTGCCTATAGAGAGGACTTTCAAGCACATGATATCTTGTCGTGCATCTCCAGTGGGTCATTTGTCGTACAAGAAGACCGCGACAGACTGACGCAAGAACACTATCTAAAGACTGCTAAAGAGATGCATGAGCTGTTCTCGGACATTCCAGAGGCTATACACAACACCTGTGTCATAGCGCGGAGATGCTCATTCATACAAGAGATTAGGAAGCCGTCGTTGCCGCATTTTCCATGCTCAAAGGGTAGGACAGAAAGCGAAGAGTTAACAGAGTGCGCAAAGTCTGGCTTGGAAGCCAGATTGAGGTCAAAGGGATTATATGAGAATGATAACGTAAGGAAGGAATATTTTGATAGATTAGAGTACGAGTTAGGAGTTGTGATATCCATGGACTACTCAGGGTATTTCCTGATAGTTGCCGATTTCATAGTGTGGAGCAAAAATAACAACATAGTAGTGGGTCCAGGAAGGGGTTCTGGTGCCGGATCACTTATAGCGTGGTCTTTAGGTATTACGGATTTGGATCCCATAGAGTTCGGACTTATTTTTGAGAGGTTCTTGAATCCTGATAGGGTATCAATGCCGGATTTTGATATAGATTTCTGTCAGGAAAAGAGGGATCAAGTTATAGAGTACATAAAGGAGAAATACGGATACGTAGCGCACATCATAACTTTCGGTAAGCTGCAAGCTAGGGCGGTTCTGCGCGATGTTGGGCGTGTCATGCAAATACCATATGGGCAGATCGACAGGATATGCAAGATGATACCGCATGATCCTGTTAGTCCGGTCACGCTTTCTGAAGCGATAGAAATGGACCAGGATCTGAGGAATGAGCAAGAAAACGATGAAACAGTTTCAAAACTCATAGAGATATCACTCAAACTTGAGGGTCTGTATAGACACGTATCAGTGCATGCAGCCGGTATAGTGATATGTGACAGGCCTCTTACGGATGTTGTTCCCCTGTACTATGAGCGGTCTTGTTCCTTGCCTATAACGCAGTACAACATGAAGTATGTGGAAAAGGCGGGGTTGGTGAAGTTTGACTTCCTAGGGCTTCGAACGCTCACTGTCATAGATCAAATATGCTCTCTGATAAAGAGTAGGGGTACAGATATAGACATTTCGAAGATATCACTAAGCGATAGGAAAACTTACGAGATGCTATCTGAAGGGGATTCTGTGGGTGTGTTTCAGCTTGAAAGTGCGGGTATGAGAGAGGCTATAAGTAAACTGAGGCCTGACAGCATACAAGACATAATTGCACTTATTTCTCTGTATCGTCCTGGGCCCATGAACAACATAGCAGTCTATATTGCACGCAAACACGGACTGGAAAAGCCGGACTACATACACCATATGCTTGAAGGAGTCTTGAAAGAGACGTTCGGGGTAATAATATACCAGGAACAAGTCATGGAAATAGCAAGAATCTTGGCAGGATACAGTCTAGGAGGTGCTGATCTGCTCAGAAGGGCCATGGGAAAGAAAATAAAAACAGAGATGGACAAGCAAAGGCAGGATTTCGTTGAGGGAGCTGTACGTAACAATATAGATAGAGGTAAAGCGAGCTACATATTTGATCTGGTTGCAAAGTTTGCTGGGTATGGATTTAATAAATCACACGCTGCTGCATACGCCATTATAAGTTTCCAGACTGCGTATTTGAAGGCAAATTACCCGAAGGAATTTTTCACCGTTTCGATGAACTTAGATATAAATGACAAAGATAAGTTGGGCGTTCTATGTCAGCAGGTAAAAGCGCACGGAATAGATATATTACCGATAGATATAAACAATTCGGATGCTACGTTCAGCATAGCTGGTGATGCAATA
Organism: Anaplasma bovis; assembly: GCF_036903315.1. Taxonomy (NCBI): domain Bacteria; kingdom Pseudomonadati; phylum Pseudomonadota; class Alphaproteobacteria; order Rickettsiales; family Anaplasmataceae; genus Anaplasma; species Anaplasma bovis. Next base: position 5,576 of record NZ_JAWLNY010000045.1, read on the forward strand.
AGATGTGGGCTTTCTGCATTGAAAAATGTGGGTCCCAATGCGGCAAAGGAAGTGCTGCCTCTAGGTGGCCCATACAAGGATATCTGGGAATTTATAAGTGGAGTGAGGATAAGATCTCCTTGTAAGAGGGTGATAGAAAGTTTGATAAAGTCTGGCGCATTAGACAGCATACATCCCAATAGACGGCAGTTGTTCGAATCTTTGGACATAATACTTGATGCTATTGATAGTAAAAATTCTGGGGCAGGGTCACACCAATTCAACTTATTCAATGAGGGGGAAATAAATAAGCTGTTAGATGTTGAGGATTGGTCCGAAGACGAGAAAGTAGAGTACGAATTTTCTACGTTTGGCTTCTATCTAAGGTATCACCCGCTTATAAAGTATGCGGCACTACTCAATGTTTTAGGCGTTATGTTCATCAGCAAGTATAAAAGTGCTGCAGTTGAGTCAGATACTGTCAGATGTGCTGGAGTGGTGTACAGTGCGAGAATGAGATCTGTGAATAAGGAAAGGTTTGCCATAGTGAGGATATCGGATCCTGATGGAGTGCATGATGTTGCATTCTATAACAGCAAGACCATAGAGGATAATAGAGACTTATTTAATAGTGGTGTTGCTGTAATGATAGATATGGATTGCAGTGCTTCAAAGTCCAGATTTATAGCCAAGAGGATTTGCGGATTTGATGATGGGTTGCAAGCGATGATGAAGAAGGTAAAAAACGTGGTATTTCACGTATTAAATGGCCCTGTGTCTGCATTTGTTGATATACTGAGAGGCACTCTTATGGAGACTAAAAATGGCATTGAGGTGTTTCTGGAAATCGCATCGAAGAGCAATTTGGTATTGATCAAGCTACCAGGTTCCTTTTCAATATCACCTGAAATTCTGGTGCAAATCTTGAATTTTGATTTTGTGGAAGATGTAACAATTAATCATCGGGGCCGCTATTAGATCTAAAAGATGAGGGTATGGGAGTAAGCGATTTAATGGTGTAACATGTACACGTCACTTTGTTGTTACCAGTAAGGATGAATAAAGGGGGAGGAGGAATCTTCTTGTTATGTATTATTATTCCTGCAGACTTGCGTCTAGAAATAGTAGCATGACGCTTACGGGCACTATAGGTGATATGTACGGGTGTAAAAATGCCTCCTGCTTCGCCATAATGCTTGCTTCTCAAGCTGTTGGAGTGTCGCGTATACACAATGTGCCAAAATGCACGGAAGTTTCCGCCCTCATTGTTGCGCTAAAAGCTCTAGGAATTAGGATATACAACGAAGGCAAGTGCATAGTAGTAGAAGGTGCGGGTGTTGGAAGCTTCGCAGCTCCTCATGATGGTATAAATGCAGGAAATTCCACTTTTGTTGCAGGTTCTCTATGTGGGATGCTAGCCACCCATCCATTTGCTTCTTTTGTTTTGAAAAAGGAGAGCAGTAGAGGCAATAAGGGATCTCGTGAGATGGGTAGGTTACATATGAGGGAAGCTCTGTCCGCACTTACATTAATTGGGGCAAGGTTTACAAAGGATGACGGAACTTTTCCCATATTGGTCACGGGCATAGAAGATGGAATTCCTCTACTGTTGGAGAATATACTAGAATCAGAGACTGCTAAGGTAGCCACACTCCTTGCATCTATAAATGTTGCTGGTGAGAGTTGCATACGCGCAAGACGTTTTTTACCTACATATATGGAATTGCTGTTGGAGCATTTTGGTGCCGATATTGAGCAAAAAGGGGAATCACATGGTGGTGCAGCAATTTATTCCACCAAGATAGTGGGGCAAACAGAACTATTTGCACGAGATGTAAAGGTGTTTCCATCTATGTCATATGTGTTGTACTTAATAGCCGCTGTTTTAGTAACTCGCGACTCAGAAGTTACTATAGAGGGTGTATTAGTTGACGAAAGAATGAGAGTTATCATAGATATTTTTATCGGGATGGGCGGTCATATCACCATATGCTCTATAGAAAATAGTGTATTTAGCACCATAAAAGTAAAGTCTAGCAGATTGTCTGGAGTAGACATATCTCATGAACAGGCACAATTTTTGGGAGACGAGCTATCAATAGTGGTTGTTGTGTGCGTGCTTGCGGAAGGTGCTACCAAGATTTTCGACGTCCTGAATTTGGAAGATGACACGAGAGTATCAGAAATTGTGCTAAAAGCGCTGAACGACTATGGGCTAAAATACCGCATAGAAGGCGGTACGGTAGAGCTTTATGGTATTGGAGATTCTAAAATCGCAGGAAATTCAGCCACGAATGTCATGAGTGACTATAAAATAGGAATACCATTTTTGATATTACATCTTGTGCGCTGTTCTAGTGTACGTTTTAGAGGGCACGGTAAGCAATGGTTGCTGTATTTCGTGGAGATATTGAACAGATTGCTGGGCGAGGGAAGTGTTGTTGGCGAAGTAATAGTGGGCTAGAGAAAAAAGAGGATAAAACAGTTGACATGGTGAGCGCTATAATCAATACTCTTGGGATAGGACGCGTAGTCCAGATGTTTGATTAGTTGAAGAGAGTTTAGAGTAGAAATGAAGGCGGCGGTGCGTTGAAGCGTATTTTTTAATGCACATAAAGCTTGAATTTTGTTTTTGGGTTTAAGAGTCTAGATCATAATTCGCTTTTTGTGATTGTTTTATCAAACTTGAGAGTTTGATCCTGGCTCAGAACGAACGCTGGCGGCAAGCTTAAC
>NZ_JAWLNY010000046.1:0-8115 GCF_036903315.1 Anaplasma bovis
TCATCTTTTAGATAAGACGCATTTCCGTGCTCACATCCATACACAAGGTCAATAATCAAATTCTGCCACACATCCCTTCTAGCATTATAATGCTTGTGACGCACAACATACTCTGCTCGACCACCGCCTTTATCTTCGATCATAACATCGCCAACATCAATACCATGATCTTTTTCAAGTAGCAGAGCCGCAGCTATATCTTTTGCAACATCTCCTACACTTTTACACTCCGCTTTTATCTTATCGCCACGCTTTCCATTAGGTTCAAGTAGTATGCGCATAAGAACACCTGTGCTCTCTTGTAGGTTTTTTATAACACTACTCAGGAATGACTGTTCGCGACGCTCATTTTTCTTAATATACCATGCTTCATCGGCCATAGCCTGCAGAACTAGTGCTTCTCTTAAAGGCTGCGAATTGAAGAAGACGAAAAATAACAACATTTTCGTCGCCGTGCTAGGATTTTCGACAAAGTGCCCATTATCAGAGTAAGAACACGTCACCGCATAAATACAACTCATACAGGCAAATAACATCTTCGCTGTGCTAGTACTAATATTAGGAGCAGTAAAGTTAGCGGGCATTTTCCCCCGAATAGCCTGAAAAAAGTCACACAGCTTACGTGCCCGATCACCGAGTTCATAACACTTGTCAATAGCAACATCAAACTTATCCTTATGACTTTTTATATCCCTCGCAAAGACTACACCAAGACTTGTATCTGCAAAACCATTCTTAACAGTAATGACGTCTCCTGAAAAACTACTCTCAATTTCGATATATTCTTTCAAAGCTTCATAGTAAAACTCCAGGTATAAGAGGAAAAGTTTCTGCATATTGCCACTTTTCTGAGATTCCTGGGAAAACATTAACTCAACCAGGCTGTCATAATTCAACATAGCACTCACCTTACAAAAGAAACTCTACCCTGTTATCTCCTTATCAATGCCGTAAGAAATAGCCAAGAATAAGCTGAAAGAACACTACTTGCCCCGTAGCTCGGAACTCTTCTTGAAATCTTACCCTATATAACGCGAACCCCGACAATGAGCTCAGGGAAAGGATCGCCAACCGTATATGTGGTAAATACGCATTTATCCACGTACCTTCCACCTACACTTAGTATAATATTTCCATTGTCTCAGTCACGGGTTAAATGTATACGCCACCTTCCCCACTCTCTTACAATGTCATCTAATGACCCTGTAGTGCCTCCATTTATGCTCAATGTGACGTGGCTACTAAATCATCTAGTAGATACTTATGGAATTTAAAGAAATTCACACCTTGAAGACTAGGGCACCGCAAACATGAAACAAAAGTGAACAATACTTGCGGCACACAAGAAGAAAGCGCCCCGGCGCATAGTAGAAGAACAAAGAATCGCGTCCTCCAAAAGCGAGAAAACCGGTGGACACAACGCGCCACACGGCGCATTTACTATGACCCAGCGCTATAAGTCTCAACTAAGGTGGGGCACTGTCGACCCCTGCGCGGGAGCAATACCCCCCCCCGGGGGAGACATCTACAGCGCATAAGTCGCTAGATACACTGGTGCCACTTTCCTTTTCCTCGCACTGCAAGAGCTCTTGCTTGGCCGTGACTGAAGCAATACTACTTTCTTCGGGACTGACGACGCCCTGTACTTCTACCTTCATTATGCTTCCGAATAACTCTCTGCCCGCAACAGCGCTTTTGCATGGCCCAAGAAAGTCTACAATGCGATCAGACTTTAGTGCGTATAAGCGCGCAACATACTGATCAATATCGGTACTATCTGTAAATACAATGTCTGTTCCATATTTCTCTGAAAGACCGACAATCGTATCTACAACCGCATATGGAACTAGCTCTTCTGTTGCGCTACTCAATAGTTTGAACGCATCTCCGGGTTCACCACCACATACCTTGTCAACAACCAAATTCTGACATAGTCCCTTTCTTGCCTTATAGTGCTCAAGACACAAAACGTAGTCGGCGTTATCGCTTCCAATTGTTTTTCCTTCAACACCATCAACATTTATGCCAGTACTCTTGTTAAGTAAGAGAGCAGCGACTATACCCTTTCCCACACCTTCAGCATTATCTCCATATACCTCCTTCATCTCATCTTTATGATTTCCATTAGGCTTAAGCAGTATGCGCATAAGAACACTGGTACTCTCCTGCAGGTTTTTGATAACACTACTTAGAAACGACTGTTCGCGACGCTCATTTTTCTTAATATACCATACCTCATCAGCTATAGCCTGTAGAACAAGTGCTTCTCTTAAAGGCTGCGAGTTGAAGAAGACGAAAAATAACAACCTCCTTATTACTGTGCTAGGATTTTTTACAAAGTACCCATCGTCAGAATAAGAACACGTCAACGCATAAATACAACTCATGCAGGCAAACAACATCTCCGATCTACTGGTATCAGGGGTAATAAAGGTATCAGGTATTTTCCCCTGAACAGCCTGTAAAAAGTCACATAGTTGACGTGCGCGACCACCGAGTTCACGACACTTTTCGATAGCAACATCAAATTCATTCCCATGACTTTTTATATCCTTCGCAAAAACTGCACCAAGATACGTATCTGTAAAACCAGCCTGAACAGTAACCACGTCTTCCGAGAAGCTACTCTCGATCTTGATATATCCCTTCAAAGCTTCATAATAAAACCCCAGGTATAAGAGGAAAAGTTTCTGCATATTGCCATTTTTCTGAGATTCCTGGGAAAACATTAACTTCACCAGGCTGTCATAATTCAGCATAGCATTCACCTTACAAAAGAAACTATACCTGGCTGCTGTATCCTCACCCGTGTTGTAAGAAATGCCCCTAGCGTCAGCTAAATGAACACTACTTCCTCTCAGTAGCTTGAACTCTTCTTGAAATCTTACCCTATATATAATGTGAACTCCGCTACTGAGAACAGGAAAAGGATCACCGCCCGTATGTGTGGTCAATATGTATTCATCCACATATTTTCCACCTACACTTAGTATAATCTTCCCATTGTTGCGGTCACGGGTTAAATGTATACGCCCACTTTTCCACTCTCTTACAATGTCATCTAATGACCCTGCGGCACCTTCCTTTATGCTACATATGATATGGCTACAAGCTTCCCTTATCTTCCCGTATACTATGCACGATCCCCTATCAGTCGACTTCTTTCCGTTTCCATCCTTATTATCACTTTCACTAGAGGAATTTACAGGCACCTCAGAAGCCTTTTGCATACCTTGAGCCTTAAGTGCCTGCCCTGCCGCAAGACTTGCGACTACAGCGCTGTAACGACTATCTATCCCGTATTCTTGGCGCACATCTACTCTTCCAACAATATCAGCATACCTACCCGGGATTAACTCCGATGCTGAATTAGGCATACACGATACGCAGTCTGCGCTATGCCCATCGTTTTCTTTTACAGAGTCTTCAAATGTAGACTTACTACCACTACATAAAGACTCCATCTCTATGTATTTAGCACTCTCAACACTTTCCTCTTTATTGTGCTTAACAGAGATTTTTGCTGTAGCTGATACAGTCCCCGCAATAACAGCGTATGCTACTAGCACTGCAGCTACAAAACATCCAACAACTGCTGCGGCAATAAGAATCCATTCGGGGCGTTCTTTTTTCAATAGGATATATGCTGACACAATGCCCACACACATGCCAACGCACAGAAGTAATTCAACATTTCCGATAGGAGAAGAACTCGCGCGGCGCTTCTTTGCAACAAAATCTGAATCCATAGTGGGAATCTTCGCACTACCCATATTCACCCTCCGGCGACAATCCACGGTTGTTAGCAAGCTCGTAAGACACATACTCTAACAGGTATGAGCACACAAGCCACAAGTATAATCAGTACCTATTGGCCGGTCGTCTTGTAACAAAATCGTAATAAAAATTGGAGATCCCTTACATCGTTTCAAGAAGGATGCTAGGCCTTACAAATAAAGGAACACAGAAAGTACCGACCCTTCTCATGCTACCATGATTATCATCGGTGCATCAAGTGCCCAAAGGTATACTGAGGGCACTTGAGCGATTTAGGCTACCTATCAATTGAGGATTGACCTGTTCCCACAACACTCTTGATCAGAGTCTCGTTTCTTTTCTCTGAGCATGAGGCATACACACCGGAATAATTTTCGGGAACCATATCACGAACCCTACGTAAAGAATGCGGTACGCACCCAACAAGATTTCCTGAATCTATAAGAACGCGCTCGCACTGCACGAATTCTCTGAAATTCTCAATGAATATCTTCTCGTGCGCTGACTCATTCATCATAAAATCCGCACCCAGGCTATCTGCTTGATAAAAGCGCATAATATGGTCTGCAACAGCGAACGATATAAGTGCCCTATACGCTCTCACACCATGTGACAGATACTGTTTAATCTGCTCAATTACTTCAGAGTGCCTTCCATCTTCACATGCTCTTATCAATTCATCTAGGTGTACAGTATTTTTCAATACACCAATGCTATCGCTTATTACTCCTAATCTCTCAGATCGCGCCTGCCTTGGGGTCAACACAGAAGCACTCAGGAAAAATGCATAAAAAGCTTCCGGATGATCTTTAGCCCTCATGTGCGCATTCATAACAAGCTCCCGATATTCCGCATCCAAAGTCATAGCATTGCTTGCAATAAACTGCGATGATGCAAAGGCTCCCACAGAATGTAAAGGATACAAGATATGCTGAGAATCCTTAGTTGGATCACTATTCCAACCCTTTGTAATTCCAATAACCGCATGAATACTATCTGACAAGTATGGAGTCCTCCTTGCAAAAATAGGGAAAATTTCTTCTCTTGAGCACTCAAATTCGCGCGGATCTCCCATATTAGATGCCTTTGAAGCATGTAGAATACCAGATGAAATTACAGCGTGTCTGAACTTAGAATTTGTCAGAAACGTACGCATAAGAGCAGCATTAAATGTCTTGTAGGATCTAGGATTTTCGTACTTATCTGTATGAAACGTGGAACTAGTACATGAGAACCCATACAGCATAGCAATGACAGGAAGAGAAGTACCTTCTGCTCTTGCATCCACATCCTTCATTTTTCGCGACAAAGAAATATTTTCACTTAGCATGGACCTGCAAGTTGCCGGTAAAGCTTTATCCTGCAGAATGTTTCTAAAGAAGTGTCTATACAAGTTCATATCGTGATGTAGTGCACTCGTCGCGCCCTGAACGCGTTTGCATGCATCATGATATTGCAAGTAGCATGTAAGAAAGTCATATCGCCACCACATTTTGCTTTTGTGAGCATTTTCTAGACATACCGCATATTCAAAAAGACTTGAGCTACTGACCTCTTCAACAGCATTATATGAAAATGCAATACCTCTCCGGCCTTTCTTGGCTACTGAAATACTGGAGCACCCATCAGCCACAATAACACCCTTGGGGATATTTGACTGAAATACAAAACGTAATGTATTCGAAAATGGCATGTTATCGTTAGGTGGTATACCTTTTCTGTCTCCACTAAACAAGAGAGCAATGGGTTTCTGATCCTTATGTGCTATGGAGATATTATTACCGCCAATGCTGCAGTGTAAAGTATCACCCCTATCCGATTTTTTAACAGAAAACTGCGCCGCTGCGGAGTGATTATCTTTAGGAGATAGACCTCGAATACCTGCACCATCAACACTGAAAAACACAGTAAATGTATGTAGATTACTTTCTTGTGCATTCTCCGAAGCAGCTCCCACAACTGTAGCTTTTTGTTGGCTCTTGGCTGTATTTTGAACGTTTTTCTCTGCTCTATGCTTGACCGCATTACCACTACGCTCAACACTGAGAGATACACAACCTACACCACTATGCGGCTGCCATGATCCAACGAATTCTACTGGAGAAGCTTCGCGATCATTTGTTACAGCTTGTCTCCTCTCACTTGTTCCTGCAACAACAGGACTTCTACTTATATCACTTCTCGTATCGCTTCGCGCACTGCTTGCATTTGCAGATACATTGGCACTCTCGGCACTATCCTCGGCACTGCGGCTAGATTCATCTGCAGTTTGAGGTACCAAAACAACTTCCTCACCTCCTTGTGAAAGCTCTACGCCCATTTCTATGTGAGGATCATTTTGTAAGCCTTGATCACCAGCAGAAACAACACCAGGCGCTGCACCTTGAACAGCAAATGTGCCAACTATTACGCTCTCTGATGAAGCGATTGCCTCAGCATTGCCTCCGTCATACTTCGATTCATTCTGAGACAATTCAATCCCAGTATGCGGTTTGACAAAGAAGTCCTGTACGCTCTCAATGCCCTTTCGCAGCATAGCAGCGACGCTTTCTCTTTGCGGCATTATACTGGTCACTGGTACCATGGCTACCTCATTGCTTCCCTTAAATTTTTCAGAAGCTTTGAAAGTCACGGATGTCGTTTGTGGAACGACATAATTAAATTTCATTCTTTGTTTGACGACACTATTTAGGAACGCAAACCCGTACAGTCCTGCTGAACGGAGGATACCATTGAGATACGAAGTACTTCTAGAATGGTAAATATCTGTACTAAAGAACACCTCAAGGCAGTGCTGTGCTTTTTGCAGTTCTGTGTTAATCTCAAAAACAAAGCTATTTATCACAGCGGCTTCAAGGCCCGTTGTTTCAAGATCTCCTATGAATTCACGGAGCAACTTATAAGAGAATGCTTTTTCATTACTGGAACCCTGTTGAAGGTATGCTATAAGTTCCTCTCTTGATTTATCCCTACTTTTGGCATTTATATAACGCCGAGATAATACAGAGTCCGTAGTGCATACTTTGATAGCAAAGGCCTTGTCCTCGTCTGTGCTTGTTATGTTAGAAGCATGACTAAACATGCTCTGCGCATAACTAACACCGGGATATACATCACATTCACTTTTCTCTAATAACTTTGAAGTGTACCCACTTACGAGATGAAGTGGATATAATGAGTCACCAGGAAATACCTGTGCCCTAGGTAATATACAAGCGCTTATCAAGGCATAGGAAGCCTTTATTAGTCCTGGAAGCTGAGCACACAGGTATGGCGCATTTTCATCTATTTCTGCATAGGATATATCAGGATTTTCGCGAACAGCAGAATATACATATTGTAGTGCACGTATTGTTATACCGCGTCTTATTTTACTTTCACCAACATATGCACAGACAAGCCCATCTGTTTGACTGCGTATTGGGGTATAAAATAGCTCACCACCCGGTGCATATAGACCGTATAGCATGAGCAAAACATTCCGCTGAACACCAGTTTGCAGTCGGCTTCTGTCAGAAGACTCGCTTTTCCTTTTTGTAAGCAATGTTAAAGAATTATTGTATTCATCAGGTAGTAGACCGTTGCTCACCAGACTAACAAGCTCTTTGCCATGAGTTGCAAGGTCGTCCATCAGTCCCCCTACATACTTTTTAGCATATTCACGCTCTGCTTTACTATCGCCTCTACGCATACTTTGACGCATATCAAAGTAATGTTCTATGTATTGCAGTACCATGTCATACTTCCAGTTTCTGGCGTTTAGCTCTGGGTGTGACATCAAAACGCAGCTCAGTAAGTTATGAGCAGAACATGCAAGGGTAACGTTGCAGCACAATTCAACAGTACATTCATTGTCTACGTACGATGATACCCTACTATAGCATGCCGCTGAAGGGTGCACATCTTCGTGGAATTCATATAGCATCTGCACAAGTGCATGTTCGGGTGCCATGGAACCAAGAATGACCTTTAGATCCTTGGAGGAAGGTTCTTGTCCCTTAGTAAAGATATATAAGTGCTTTATTTCTAGCCTATCAGAACCTAGACATACGTGGAATGAATCTTCCAATCTGTTGTGTACAATCTTTAGCCGATTCTCCTGAATTGATTCCTTGATCCTTCTCTCAACATATACGTTCGACACAAGGTCTTTTCTATCTACCTTCATGTATACTCGAACTCGGTTTACCAGAATGTCTTTAAGGCTAACTCCCCTGGAATAAACGGTTACAAATCCCTGTGGCAAATCTATGCGCCCCATGTTTTTGTGGTCAGACACAGACACCCGCAAATCTTGTTGAGCGGACGTACTAGGTATCCCCCTTGAAGCATCAGGCA
>NZ_JAWLNY010000047.1:0-7711 GCF_036903315.1 Anaplasma bovis
CTCACTATCAAGGAAAGCTAAAGCTAATACTTGTAGGGTTTTCAGAGGTGGCGCTCGCATGCCATGATATATATAAAGTGCTGTTTCCGGATACACCTTTAAATTTCACGTATTCCACTTCCAAGGGCATACCTGGTCTGTCTTAGAAAAGTAGTTTGCATCGGGAAAAATAGGCATATCTGTCTAGCTATGGGAGAGCAGTTTATATTTGTAAGAAGTTAGAATACATCTTCGAATTTCACGTATCCCACTTACAAAGGAGGTATATCTGCTCTGGTTCTAGAAAAGCAATTTGCCTTGAGAAAAATAGGCGTATCTGTCTTGATGCGCAGGAGAACAGTTTAAAGTTCAGAATCTGCGTACGTATCCCATATTGGAGGGAAGTGACATCTCTTCATTGTTGTGATCATATAACCTAATCCCGGTTTCCGAAACTATGGTACCGACTCGTGTTACTTTTGTTTCAGTACTCTTTATAAGCTGCTTAAATTCTCGTACATTATTAGAGCTATTTCCAAGGACATATCTATCTAGCTATGGGAGAGCAGTTTACATTTGTAAGAAGTTCAGAATACATCTGAATTTCACGTATTCCACTTCCAAGGGCATACCTGGTCTGTCTTAGAAAAGCAGTTTGCATTGGGAAAAATAGGCGTATCTGTCTTTATGCGCAGGAGAACAGTTTAAAGTTTAGAATCTATGCACGTATCCCATATTGGAGGGAAGTGACATCTCTTCATTGTTGTGATCATATAATCTAATCCCGGTTTCCGAAACTATGTTACCGACTTGTGTGACCTTTGTTTCAGTGCTACTTATAAGCTGCTTAAATTCTTGTACTTTGTCTGGGGGTATAGTAAAGGCTAATTCATAGTCGTCTCCACCTGCAAGTATATATTCCATGTATTGGAGATCATGTGACAGCAAGTGTTGCGCTTCTGCGGAAAGTGGTATATCACCAAAATGTATGTTAGCTCCCACATTAGAAAGTTTACATATTCTGCCAATGTCCTGAAGGAAGCCATCAGATATATCTATGCATGAAGATGCTATACCAACAATTGCGCAGCCAAGCTTGACTCTTGGCTCTGGGATATTGTACCTACTTTTTATATATTCACAGCCACTTAATGTAGGATTGTTATGCGCCAATAAACCTAAAGCTGCATCTCCAATAGTGCCGCTAATATACAGAAAATCACCTATTTTCGCACCAGATCTGGTTAAAGTATTGGCTCCAGGTATTCCAAGTATAGTTATACCGATAGTAATGTAGCTGCTTTTATTGTGTACAGTATCTCCACCCACCAACTTTATGGAATAGCGTTCATTATCTTCGCGAAGTCCGCTACTAAAAGCACTCCACCATTCATTTGATATACCTTTGGGCAGTGATAATCCCAAAAGATATGCATAGGGCAAGGCACCCATAGAAGCCATGTCTGAAATATTTACCCTTAGAGCTTTCTTTGCAATGATGTCCGCTGCGGTATTGCTGAAAAAATGTACACCTTCTGTGATTATGTCGTGACTCGCGATAAGAGGAGAAGTGTTCTTACCTGCGCAGATATATGCTGCATCATCATCTTCTGAGGGAAATCCGCTACTAAGTAGGGGACGTATGTACTCATTTATACATTCGAGCTCATCCATGCGAAAAGAACTTCTTTAACAAGCTGCTTCACTCTATCATTTGGAGAAAGCACGTTCAAGATAGTAGGTCCACGGCGATATTGAATTGTGGAAAATGCCAAACTAAGAATACTTTATGGGTTGTCTTCATGAAAAAAAGCAACATAATAAACATGCACGAGGATAGAGGGCTAATGTGCTACTGAAATCTGGATACAAATCTGTAAAGACATTCTTTAAATGTGCATATTTTGCTGTATTCGATCTCATAAGGCATGCGGGCATAGAATACGCAGGGTATTTGTCATTTGTTGTGCTTCTATCCTTATTTCCATTCTTAATATTTTTGACTGCAGTTGCCTCTAACGTACTGAGCGTATTGGATAAAGAGGGGCTATTTTACGTAAAATTGCTGGGCGCACTATCTGATGAGCTGTCGCATGATACGATGTATGCTCTGCTACCTAGGATAAATGAAATACTTTCTGGACCTCCGCAGAGTTTATTGACTATTGCCGTAATGGCGATGATATGGAGTGCATCTTCCGTAATAGAAGGCATACGCAATGTTCTGAACAAAGCTTTTAGGGTCTACGCACCACCTCCGTACTTGCTAGGTAGATTATTTAGTATAGTGCAGTTTCTGGCGATGGTGCTGATTGTGATATTTTTCACGGTATGTATGGCACTCATACCTATATTGTTTGAAGTAACACGTGGGTGGCAGTATTTTAAGGTTTCCATAGCGGAATTTATGCTATTTATATGCATATTTTGGCTGTACTTTGTTGTACCGAATAAAAGGCAGACACTACAAGCGGTAATACCTGGAGCAGTGATGGTGACAATCTTATGGACTGCTTCGTCTATGATTTTTTCGTGGTATTTATCGAATTTCAGTGTTCTAAAGAGCATATATGGAAATCTTACTGGGATCGTTGCCGCATTACTGTTTTTCTATGTTTTAAGCATTCTATTCATATACGGTGCTGAGCTTAACCACAGGCTGTTTAAGCATATGTATCATGCTAAAAGAAAGGTGGATAGTATAGTGACCCATTGATATACTTCTCAGTTTTAATAGCAAACCGAGTAGTAGATAGGAGGTGTGTTGTGATTCAAGATCATAGCTGGTTTGATAAACAAAGTGTGCTATTCCCGTATAGTAGTTCTAAGTCATGCACTCCGCCTATTAGGGTAGTGGCGGCGCATGGAAGTTACCTGCATTTGGAAGACGGAAAGAGATTATTGGATGGAATATCAAGTTGGTGGAGTGTATGCCATGGTTATTCTAATCCGCATATTGTGCAGAAAATGCAGGAAAGGACAGAATCGCTTGCGCACGTCATGTTCTGTTGCGATCTGATACACGAAGAAGGATACAGGTTGGCAACAAGATTGCTAGGAATATCTCCAAATCGTATGTAAGACGTATTTTTTGCGGATTCGGGATCCATGGCGATAGAGGCTGCTATGAAAATTGCAGTACAATATTGGTGTTCTGTGGGAGATCCTGAAAAACGCAAGTTTATCTTTTTTCGTAATGCGTACCACGGTGATAGCATGGGATGCATGTCAATTTCAGATCCACGAGCAATACATGGAATACTTTTCCAGGGCTATTATCCGAACCAGTACTTGTTTGATATACCCAACAATGAAGAGGAGGCTGCTCTCCTAGGAGAAAATATAAAAAGGATAAAAGATGAAGTGGCTGCGATGGTCTTGGAACCTATCCTACAGGCTGCGGGAGGAATGCATTTCCATAGTCCTGAGCAAGCAAAGCTATTAAGAGAGATAGCGGCACAAAACAAGATACTCTTTATTGCCGACGAAGTTGCGACAGGATTTGGTAGACTGGGTACGATGTTTGCATGTGATCAAGCATCAATTTCACCAGATATGCTTGTGGTAGGCAAAGCGATAACTGGGGGAACATGCCCATTGTCTGCAGTTATTGTTTCAAATGCCATTTGCGAAAGGTTTTCTATTTCCGATTCCTCGCCCATACATGGTAATACCTTTATGGCAAATCCTATAGCATGTGCTGCAGCCAATGCATCTTTGGATCTTTTTCAGAATATGGCAATTCCCCCTTCTATAGAGAGGATAGAGAAGTTATTTAAACAAGAGCTTGAAGAATTAAATCATTTAGATCACATACATAATGTACGAATAAAAGGGGCAGTTGCGGCGGTTGATGTAGATATAGATTTTTCAAAACTTATTCAAAAAAATCTCACTGAAAGGCTAGTAGAATTGGGTATTTGGCTGCGACCCATAAAGAATGTATTCTATCTAATGCCACAGTTAAGTATGTTAGAAGAAGATTTGCTGAAATTGACTGCTGCTTTTAAAGCTCTTTTATTAAAAAAGCCTGCATGCCACGTACAGTAGCATTTGACGCCACTTGTTTTTACTATATGGTGATGGCTGAAGGAAGGTGAAGGAATTAGTGTTGATATTTAACCGGAAATGTAGAATAATCTCGTCCGGCGTATCAATGGAGAGGTGGCCGAGAGGCTGAAGGCGGCGGTTTGCTAAACCGTTATACAAGTAACATTGTATCGAGGGTTCGAATCCCTCTCTCTCCGCCAGTGGTTCTCTTGCTTGAACCGGGTAGTATTGAGGTATCAGGTGTCTCTTTTTCGGGGTAGAAAGCCTGGATATGTGCGTATAAACTCAGCTGTAGAAGAGTTCTTTTTAAAGAGATGTGCAGTTTGGAATGTAAATAAGATAGAAGTGAAGCTGTTCCTGAATTGGAAGGACATAGTAGGGAATGACATAGCCAACATGGCACGTCCCAGTAGGGTGGTTTTCGTAGAAGGCAAATCCGGAGTGTTGTACCTATCAGTGAAGAATAGCGGACATGCTATGTTTTTACAATATGCTATAACAGGTATAATAGATAGAATTTCAGTGTATTTTGGATTCAAAGCTATTTCTTCGATAAAAATACATCAATAGTTTTCGTACTTATATGACAGTGTGTCATTGTATATCGCAAGGGCGACTAATAGGATAATACTCTTGTAGTAGGGCAGACATATTGCACAATTGCTCAATTGTTAAGCATTCCGCTCTCAGCGATGGTAGTATGCCGCACTTACTCAGTAGATTGTCACAGTATTCCGGGTTTTTCAGAAAAGAATTCAGTGAATTTCGTATAGTTTTGCGCTTATGGTGGAACAAGAGTTTTAGCATTGATGACAAGTATGTGTGCGATATATTGAATCTGGGGGTTTTGAGTGGCGTTATGTCCAATACAGAAGAATGAATTTTAGGTGATGGTGTAAAAACTTCGGGAGGAAAGTTTTCTACTACTTTTACATCGCACACTAATTGTACTAACACAGAAAGGCTCGAATAGCTCTTAGTGCCAGGCTGAGCGACTATCCTGTCTGCAACTTCTTTCTGAAACATGAGTGTTAGATTATTAAATACGTTTATGTATGGGAGTATTTTTAGGAGAAAGATGACCGATATGTTATAGGGCAAATTCGCTATGATCTTTGTTATGCCACATACCATACTCTTTAAGTCAACATTTAAAACATCATCACATATGCATGTGTACTTATCAGGATGCTTTTCTTCCAAAGCTTTGTGTATATACATAAGCCTATGGTCCTTCTCTATAGCTATGAATCTTTTAGGATTTTTGCTGAGTATGCACTCCGTGAGTATTCCTAATCCGGGACCAATTTCAATGACAGTACAATGTTCTATATCTCCTGCATAAGAGACTATTCTGTGCGCTATTGTTGGGTCTAAGATAAAATTCTGTCCAAGAGATTTCTTGGCTTTATGGTCACATTTTTGCTTCTTTACGCTCACTGCAGTATCACATTCCTATTATTGCTCTTGCTCTTAAGGATTTGACTTTTATCCTAACATGTATATAGTACCAGTACTAGTTAGGAATACTTGTTTAGTAGTGTTTTGTACGCCGGCTTAGCTATAATTGGTAGAGCACCTGACTTGTAATCAGGGGGTTGTCGGTTCGAGTCCGGCAGCCGGCTCTCTTGTGGTACTTGTGAAGTTTTATGTCCTTTCTTCTTGTTGCTAATTGGAAGACAAGTGGTGACGCGCAGCTTGTGGGTACTTTTCTTGATGAACTGAAACCTTATCGAAGTGATAAGTGCAGTATAGTGTTGTGTCCTCCTATGACGGTTATTGGGTCCATTTCTAGTTTTGAAAATCCTTCTGCCGTCGAATTTGGTGCGCAGAACTGCTTTGTTAATGACAAGAACTGTACTGGAGAAGTTAGTGCTCGCATGCTCAAGGAATGCGGATGTACTTACGTTATTGTTGGGCATTCTGAGCGACGATCTACGTGTCACGAAAGCAATGGTGATATAAAGGTCAAGGCGGAGGCTGCTATTGAGGCTGGACTTATTCCCATAATATGCGTGGGAGAAAGTATGGCGGAGAGGACTGCCGGGATGCTTAGGGAAGTGTTGATCCGGCAGTTGCGAGAGTGTTTGCCTTCAGAGGGTGAGTTTGTAATTGCCTACGAGCCAATATGGGCTATTGGTGGTGCTGTTATTTCAGATTTAAGTGAGATTAAAGAAGCTATTGAGATAATCAGATCTCATAAGGCTAAATCTAAGATTCTTTACGGTGGCTCTGTTAATGCAAGTAATGTATCGGATTTAGTCACAGGTATTGATGTTGGTGGGGTCTTAGTTGGAAGTGCTAGTACCACAACGACTTCTTTCACCAACATATTGTGCAATTTATTTGAATGCTTGTGAGGTCGTGTATGCTTCGTGCAATGGCAGTGTGGTTTGTTGCTTTTTGTAGTTTTGTGTTTTTATTTTCGGGTGGTCATGCCTTTTCAGGAGCAGTAAAGCGGGACTTTGTTCTCATAGGTACTGGGTCCATGACTGGAATCTATTACTCCATAGGTGGCGGGGTATGTAAGTTCATAGTTTCTGGCTATGCAGGGTTAAACCCTCTGAAGAAGCTGGTATGTTCTACTTCTTCCACTGCAGGCAGTGTATATAACCTTAACTCTATGCGTAGAGGAGTTATGGATATAGGGGCAGCACAATCCGATGTTGGATATTATGCATATTCTGGAAATGGAATCTATGAAGGAGTGCCTCCTATGAGCGATCTTAGGCTGTTAGCCTACTTGCACAAAGAGCATTTTACCATTGCTGTTAGGAAGGACTCGGGAATAAAGACAATAGATGACATAAAGGGAAAAAGGGTGAACATAGGCGCTCCTGGCACTGGTGTTAGAAATGCTATGATGACGCTATTTAAGATTAAAGGATGGACGCAGAAAGATTTTCTTGTCGCATCGGATTTAAAACCTTCGGAACAAGTTCAAGCTCTATGTGATGGAAAGCTTGATGTGATCTCGGATTTCATAGGACACCCAAATGCTGCTATGCAAGAGGCGGTAGCTACCTGTGATGCCGTAACCCTGTCTTTTGATAAGGATTTTGTAAGGAAACTCATAAAGGAATATCCCTATTACCATAAGGGACTGATCCCAGGTAATACGTATGCGAATAATCCTAATGATACGCTAACTATTTCTGTACGTGCGTCAATGTACGCTACTACATCTCTTTCGGACGAGATGGCATATTTAGTCGTAAAGTCTATAGCTTCAAATTTTTCTAAATTCCGTGAATTGAATGGTGCATTAAAGAATCTCACTCTTCGCGACCTCGTAGATCAGTATAAGGATGCTGGAACGCTAAACGTTCCACTTCACAACGGTGCCCTGACTTTCTACAGGGAAATGGGATTCATCAAGTAAGATGGGTAACATAGTAGGCGAAAGAGTTGTACTTGGCATAGAGACGAGTTGCGATGAGACAGCGGTTTCTATTGTTAATGAGCAAGGTTCCATACTGTCTGACGAGGTATTATCACAAACTGAGCACTCTAATTATGGTGGAGTTGTGCCGGAATTGGCTGCAAGGAAGCATCTAGATTCTATCCACGCTTTGGTGGAGAGGGCGATGAATGTGTCAGGTAAGAAATTGGATGAAATAGATGCAGTAGCAGTAACGGCGGGTCCAGGACTGATAGGATCACTAATAGTAGGTGTGATGTT
>NZ_JAWLNY010000048.1:0-7658 GCF_036903315.1 Anaplasma bovis
ATGACCTTACACCGGTAAGATTTGTCTTTCAAACTCTCCCGCCACATTCCAAAATAGGTGCTTACGGGTTTCTACAACAGTAGGTGTCTACTTCTGAGCATATCAATACTCATTAACCCTGTTTTCGCGTATTTTATCATTCTGGAATATTTGAAACAGGATAATAACGGATACTAGACCCATAGCGACATTTGCCAACGCGTACGGCGCAGCATCCATGTAGCGTTCGTCCCCCACCAGCTCGTATATCCTTGTGGATATGGTCTCAAAGTTAAACGGCCTTATTATCAGTGTAGCAGAAAGCTCTTTCATAGAATCAATAAATACTAACAAAAATCCCACAAGTATGCTTTTCTTCAACATAGGAATATGAACATTTAGGCAGGTGGATATCCTGTTATGCCCCATGAGCATCGAGGCCCAGTCTACCTCCTTTGGTATCCTGTTAAGCCCTGATTCAATTGGACCAGTAGATGCGGCAAGAAATCTAAAGGTATATGCGTACAAAAGCCCCGCTACGGTGCCTATCAGCGCCATGCTAAAAAAGTTTTCACTAATAAACTGTGACACTTTCCCAAGTAATATTACTATGCCCACTGCAGTTATTGTGCTTGGAATTGCATATCCCATTGATACGAACCTTACTATATACGTCAACCCTCCTCTACCGCGAGTTAGGCACAGCATGACAATTGAAATTACAGTTACCATTATGGCTGCGCAACCTGCTATGTATATTCCATTGAGTATTACGCCAAAGAAATCCCCGTAGTTTATCAGAGATATTCTCTCAAAAGTCCAACATATGAGCGGAACAACGGGAAGAATAAATCCCATAAATACCGAAAGTGTACATATGAAGTATATGAATGTAATTACCAGTTTGCTATTGAAATGCCACCTATAACAATAACAAGCATTCATTTTGATAGCAGAATATGAGGCATCGTCACATCGCATACACTTTTCTACAACTAAAAACACAAACACGAAAGAAAGTGCTACTACCGCTAAAACACACGCTGAATACTTATCATGTAGCAAAAACCAGTGTCTGTATATTCCAGTTGTAAAGGTGTTTATCGTAAGAAATTGAGGTGTACCAAAATCAGCTACAACCTCCATAAGAACAAGTGACACACCCGCAGCAACTGCGGGCCATACTGCAGGAATGACCACAGAAGTTAGTATCTTGTATCTAGAACAACACAGGGTGGTTGCTACGGCAACACTACTCCTTATTGAGATGAACGCAGTCCTTGCCAGCATATATACGTACGGGTACAAGTTGAATCCCATAATCACGCTGCAGAAGAATAGAGATTTTACTTCAGGGAAATAATAGTCGCCCTTACTCCACGAAAACATCTCACGAAGGGTAGTTTGTATAGGGCCACCAAAACCCAAAATATTCACGTACACATATGCCACTATGTACCCCGGTATGGATAGTGGCAGAAACAATGCTACTTCAAATATTCTGCGTCCAGGAAAGGAGTAGTAGGTTATGAACCAGGCGCTCATTACCCCTATGAACATCACCAGTATTCCTATGCAGATCATCAGAATCACGGTATTGCCCACATACTCGGGCATCGAGGTCGCTAGTAAACCCATACCCCCCTTACTTTCTGTAAAAAATACAGTAACCAAAGAAAATATAGGTAGCGCAAACAATAGCGCCAGCAGTATAAAAAACAACCGGCCCGAAAATTTCAATAACACTCTTTGGGCTACACTTTGAAACTCAATACAAGAAATTATAGCGCGCAGTGTCGAGTCTTACACTCAAAATTATGCATATTTAATTTTCATAGTACGATATTGGGGAATGTTTCTTCTTCAAAACGCACACTATTCGAGGTCTGGTACAATATCTGACGAATTGTAAACATTCTCGTAAGCATGTCCCTGGTAGAACATAACAGTTGATCCTTGTGAAGAGAGCTATGACTACAAAAGTGGTGCAGTCTATGTCTCATATGTCCCGCGCACCTTCATTCATTACTGAGCGTCAGGATTTGCGTAAAAGTAAAAATTGCAAATTTTACTTATTGTAGAGAAATGCCAGTTCTTTTATATTTAGCTATATTTAGCCTACTGATTCCGTATAGCGTGAGTGGGGTTAGACTGTTTGTCTGATGTGCGCTACATTCTGCTCTTGTCGTTTCTTTGTAATGATGCAGTATGAAGGGTGCATTTTTTTATAGTGATTTTGGAGCTTTGCCGTGCTGACGAACTTGTGGAAGAAGGGTACCGACTTTTTAGGCAGTAAATTCGCCATTATGGGTGGAGCAATGAGCTGGGTCTCAGAGGCACACTTGGTTTCTTCCATATCAAATGCGGGGGGATTTGGTGTATTAGCGTGCGGTGCCCTATCCACAGCTCAGTTGAGAGACGAAATAAGAATGACTCAACAGCTTACGCAGAAGCCATTTGGCGTGAATCTCATAGTTATACATCCAGATTTGGACAGTTTGCTCGATATCTGCATAGAATCGAAGGTTTCACACATAGTACTTGCTGGGGGATTACCAAGCGGCAAAATCATAGGCAAAATAAAAAACGCTGGAGCAAGAAGTATGTGCTTTGCTCCATCTTTGACCATAGCAAGGAGGTTGGTAAGAATTGGCGTTGACGCTTTGATAATAGAAGGTATGGAGGCAGGAGGACACATAGGGGCTGTCAGTACGTCGGTATTGGCGCAGGAGATCTTGCCGTTTTTCAAGACTCACGCGGAAGTTTCTAATGTTCCCATATTTGTTGCTGGCGGCATTGGAACTGGAGACATGATAGGCAGCTACTTAAACATGGGAGCAAGCGGATGTCAGATTGGGACTTTGTTCGTGTGCTCAACGGAGTGCAAGGCACATCCAAAATTCAAGGAGATTTTCATAAAGTCATCCTCAAGGGATGCTGTTCCTTCCGTTCAGCTCAGTGCAGATTTTCCTGTGGCGCAAGTTCGTGCCATAACTAACGCAGCAAGTATGCGCTTTCTCGAGCTTCAGCGCGAAGTTATAGAAATGCATGGCTCTGGGAAGATCTCAAAGGAAGAAGGTCAGCTTCTCATAGAGAAGTTTTGGGCTGGATCACTAAGAAGGGCGGTGATTGACGGAGACGTAGATGGCGGGTCGGTGATGGCAGGTCAAAGTGTGGGCTTTGTAACCAACATAAGAAGCACTGAGGAAATAATTTCTGGTTTGGTTAATGAGATAGAAACCTACCTGAAAGGGATATCTGCATAGATCAAACGCTTAATGTCAGCGAATGCCTGTTGCTCTCCTTGACCTAAATTTTCAAAAGTGCTAGCATGCCTCGTGCGTTCTATGCAAAGTTTAGGACGCGTATGATATTAAGTTAGGTGTTGCGCATGAGAGCTCTAGGAATTGTGTCTGTCGTACTTATTTTCGTTGCTATTGCGTTTTTAGGATATTCGTATGTGACACACAGGGGTATCTTTGGAAACATACCCTTACATCCTGCAGCTGTCGAAAATGCACCGTCGTCCACTGCTGATGAGGATGTAGGTCTCCGCACCTCCTTTTCTGATCTTATCGACCAAGATGGAAACACTGTTAGTAGTTCGGACTTCTCCGGCAAGCATATGCTTGTATTATTTGGATTCTCTTCGTGCAGGCGTACATGCCCTGCTGAGCTTGGAATCGTGTCTCAACTATTACACATGATGGAAGACTCGGCTGATAAGTTACAGGTGGTCTTCATCACCATTGACCCTGAGCGTGATACCGTAGATAGGCTGAGTGATTATCATAAGGCTTTTGACAGCAGGATACGCATGCTGACAGGTGATGCAGAAGTTCTAAAAAGCGTTGTTAATAACTACAAGGTATACGTAGGAAAGGCAGAAGAAGACGGCGATATAGCTCATTCCCTCTTCATGTATTTGTTGGATGAAGAAGGTAGGTACGTGGCGCACTTTACCCCTGACTTAGATCAGATAGAAGGTCAGGTTGACAAACTGTTTGAATTAGTCAGCAAGTATGTTCTTAATGCTTAGTTAGTGTTGTAGTGGTACGTACAATATAGTATTGTAGGTGAGGATGAAATGCTGACGGGTATTTGTCGCTTTTTCGCTGTACTGTCGTTGTGCTTATCTCCTTCTTTCGGTCTATTGGCAGCCCAAATACGTGTAGTGGGGTCCGCCACTGTATTCCCCTTCATTTCTTCGATTGCGGAGGAGTTTGGCAGGTTCTCTTCTTTTAGCACACCAGTAATAGAGTCTGTTGGCAGTGGTATGGGGTTCAACATGTTCTGTGCGGGAGCGAAAAAAAGTACCCCTGATATAGTTATGTCGTCCCGACGTATAAAAGATGCTGAGGTTGCGTTATGTGCTGCAAACGGCGTTCACGACCCTGTGGAGGTTATGATAGGGTATGACGGCATAGTTGTGGCAAGTTCTAGGCAAAGGCAGATTTTAGATTTTCGTTTTAGAGACCTATTTAATGCCTTGAGCAAGTACAGTTTGTCTAACGAATATGGCGATATAGCTTTAAACAACTACAGCAAGTGGTCTGAGATACGTCCCGATCTTCCCGAAAGTGAGGTAGAGATCTATGGCCCGCATAAAAATGCGGGAACATACGACATACTAATAGATTACGTGATCAGGGACATGTGCATAGGCGCTAAGAGCTTTATAAACCTGTATGCTGACCTTGAGGAAAGGAAAAGTGTTTGTGGAAACATTCGCAATGACGGTAAGTACATAGAAGTGGCAACGAGCGAGAATGTTATTATTCAGAAAATTGCAAAAAACGGTAACGCTTTCGGGATATTGAGCTTTAGTTACTTGGTAAAACACCAAAATGAGATACAGGGTAACAAGATAGCTGGGGTAGAGCCTACTTACGACAACATAGTATCTGGTAAGTATGTCTTATCCAGACCCATGTACATATACGTGAAGCGTGAGCATCTGGGCAACGTGGAAGGACTTAAGGAATTTGTTAAGGAAGTTATGAAGACGGAATCTGTTGGCAGTAATGGATACTTAATAAATTTAGGGTTCATTCCTATGTCCGATGAGCAGCTATCGAAGGTAAGACAAAATGTGGAGCGCCTTATTTCCTAATGGGGTGCTTGATTTTTTTCACCTGAGGGGAGGCCAAACTTTGTGGTTTGATGGCTAAAATGGGTTGACCATGCGGCTTTTTGTGTTATCATTTCACTCCGTATGTTTGGTTCTTTTAAGGGTTTTGTTTTGGTTGAGGTCGTTGTATATCACGGTGATGTAGAGCAGGGGATTAGAACTCTCAAGAAAAAGCTTCAGAGAGAGGGAAAGCCTCGTCAGATGAAGATTGTACACCATGAAAAGCCTTCCGAAAAGCGTGTCAGGAAGCGGGATGATTGTGAAAGAAGGCGTAAAAAATTGCATGGGGCATCTTCTGAGCCTCAGTTTAGCAAGTTTCAAGTCAGCGCAAAGCACTTTAAGATTCAGAGGGTTCCTTCCGTTGACAACGAGTAAGACTTCACGTTGTCGCCTTTCTTTGGCGTTTAGTTGTCTTAAGTGGAAGTTTCGGGAGGTGTGGTTGTGAATATTCATGAGTTTCAAGCTAAGAATGTCCTAAAAGGTTTCGGGATTAACGTTCCTGGCGGCGTGGTAATAAGGGATGTGTCTGAAATTGGCGATGCATTAAAAAGTGTATCATCCGGTGTGGTTGCGGTAAAAGCACAAATACACGCAGGCGGTAGAGGCAAGGCGGGTGGTGTTAAAATATGTAAGACTGCAGAGGAAGTTGAGACCACAGTTTCGAAGATGCTTGGTTCCATTTTGGTCACAAAGCAGACGTCTGCTGCTGGGCAGAGGGTGAACCTGGTATATTTAGAAGCGGGAGTTTCTATAAGGAAGGAATATTACTTAAGCGCAGTTGTCGATCGCTGCTCAGGTATGGTGAGCATGGTGTTTTCCACTGAGGGAGGTGTCGACATAGAAGAAGTAGCTGCCGAGAAGCCAGAGATGGTTGCGGTTGTTCGCATTGATCCGCTGTATGGCTTTAGAGATTTTCACGGAAGGGAGCTGTGTTGTCAGTTTGGATTGAATAAGAATGGTACTGCTGGTATCACTTCCGTTGCCCGCAAGGTTTACAATGCTCTGGTGAACACAGATGCAAATCAAGTTGAAATAAATCCTTTAGTAGAGACAGAAGACGGAGAATTCTTTGCCTTGGACGCGAAAGTGACCTTTGACGATAATGGGTTATATCGCAACCCTGAGATAGCAAAGCTGTGCGACCCTGATGAGCATGCGCATGAGGAGTTGGAGGCAGCAAAATTTGGATTAAGCTACATAAAGATGGATGGTAACATTGGCTGCATGGTTAATGGTGCGGGGCTTGCAATGGCCACTATGGACATCATAAAGTACTATGGTGGAGAGCCTGCAAATTTTCTGGATGTGGGCGGTGGAGCCAGCAAGGACTCTGTTCGGGAAGCATTTAGGATTATCCTAGACAGTGGAGTTAGCGGTATTCTAGTGAACATTTTCGGGGGCATAATGCGCTGCGACGTCATAGCTGAAGGTATTATAGAGGCTGCACGTCAGGTAAAAATCGATGTGCCTCTAGTTGTGCGCCTATCTGGTACCAATTTTGAAATTGGAAAAAAGATGCTGGATGAATCTGGGTTAAACATTGTCACCGCCAGCGATTTAGATGAGGCAGCTCGTTTTGTTGTTGACATGGTGACTAAGAGAAAGTAGGGGCTTCTATGGCTATTTTGGTAAGTAAGGAAACTAAGGTTATATGTCAGGGCTTTACGGGTGCTCAGGGAACTTTTCACTCTGAACAGGCAGTTGCGTATGGTACCAAGATGGTTGGTGGAGTTACTCCTGGCAGGGGTGGTAGCACTCATTTGGGCTTGCCCGTCTTTGACACCGTAAAGCAAGCAAAGGCTGCGACCATGGCTGATGCTACTGTGATTTATGTCCCTGCTCCCTTCGCGGCCGACGCTATTTTGGAGGCTATTGAGGCGGAGATAGAGTTGATAGTCTGCATTACTGAGGGAATACCAGTTTTGGATATGGTAACAGTAAAGCGTGCGTTAGTGGGCAGTAAGAGCAAGCTTATTGGTCCCAACTGCCCTGGTGTTATAACGCCTGAGGAATGTAAGATTGGCATTATGCCTGGATATATTCACCGCAAAGGTCACGTGGGCGTGGTTTCACGTTCTGGTACTCTTACTTACGAAGCTGTTGCGCAGACTACTGCGGTTGGTCTCGGGCAATCCACCTGTATAGGTATTGGGGGGGACCCTGTTCATGGTATGTCATTTACGGATTGTGTGAAGCTGCTTGTGGAAGATGACGATACGCACTGCATTGTGCTGATCGGTGAAATCGGGGGATCAGAGGAAGAAGAGGCAGTGGAGTTCCTTCAAGATTCTGGTACTAAGAAGCCTGTTGTGGGGTTCATTGCCGGACAGACCGCTCCTCCGGGAAAAAGAATGGGTCACGCGGGTGCTATATCATCTGGTAGTTCTGGCACTGCGAAGGGTAAGATTGATTTCATGAAGCGTGCGGGGGTAATTATCGCAGAAACACCTGCATCCATAGGTCAGGCTGTGTTGTTTGCTATGTCAAACTGCTAAGTGTTTGATTCAGCAGGATTACTTGTGTGCTTCTAATACCTTGGTAACCTGAT
>NZ_JAWLNY010000049.1:0-7628 GCF_036903315.1 Anaplasma bovis
AAAGACCTGCGGTTGCTTGAGCGCTTCCATAACGAGGAAAGTTGTAGGCGTGAGGCTGTTGTTTGTCTATTGGAAGAGGGCGATTCTCCATTCATCGAAAATTTTACAGGGCATGATACCGAGCACGGGGCAAAGTTCCTCAAGGAGTGCGGACAGTATCTTTTACGAGATCCAAAAAGATTAGTGAAAATATTAAGTGATGGGGAAAATTTCATCTCTCACCGTTACTTAACACAAAACTGGAAGAGATATTTTACAGATGAGAAGAGCGTAGAGACGTTCTTTGGGTGCGCATTAGCAGCTGGAAATATACAACTTACCCGTGAGTTGCTCAACATAACAGATAAGATTGAAGATTTCTGGAACTGCAATACATCACCTCAGCAAGTTGTCAAAACTGCACTTCGCTACAGAGACAAAAGCCAGGATGTGCTCAGTAATGTGCTGTGGCGCTACATGACCGGATATGAGCTTGATACCCGGTGTATAGCGGACCTGGTCGACCGTGATATCTCTGCAGGACTTCTTGAACACATCTTTCTAAATTGCTCTCCTGAAACCGAGGAGGCCGTGCGCAAAAAAATGGCTGAGAAGGGAAAGGATGGGGTATCGATTGCGGAGCACCTATATGACTCATACGATGCAAAAGGTGAGGAAGTCTTTCTTTCGCGTGTCTGTAGAGATCCTGCTGGAGGGCCTTCCCATGATAATTCATATGGCAAATCGGCCCTGAAGAAAGAAATGGCCGACCTGTGCCTAAAGTATGCTAAAAATGGTAATGAGAAGAAGATATACGGACTAATATCTGCCTTCCCTAGTATTTTGTATATCAGCGATCCTGTCACACAAAAAAGCCTCGTTGAAATCGCTTCAGATCATGGTCATAAGAGGACCGTTCAAAAATTGATTGACCTCCACGAAGAGGTAATGACCGGACATGACACGATACTCTTTGATCCAATAAGTAGTATAGAGCAGGTAGCTGTTGCGTCTCCAAGATATGCAGCAAAGATTACAGAAGCACATATTCAGTCAGGAGGAAGACTGGAGAGAGTTGATGCGGAAAGAATACTGGAAAAGTCTGCAATACAGGATAGAAAACTACTTGCTGATGTTTTTGAAAAGTTGCACCCGGGGATAAGTAAATACTTATCACCGACGCTATCCGCACAAAAGCAGGATAGTGTTCTAGGAAAATACCTAAAAGTCAGCGAAGAAAAAGGGCCAAAACTCAGCTCAGCAGAAAAGAGTACAGAGCAGTTTGGCGAGTATGGGCTTCTGAGAAGCCATATAGCCAATATAAAGGGAAGCGTAAGTAGCCCTGGGCGGTTTAAGAGAGAAGTATTGAGCCTGTTCAATACTAAGAAATCTTTCACAAAAACAGCTCTGGAAAATGGCAAAGGGCATAGCATATTCACCCTTGTTGCCCTGTTTGGCACACCTGAACAGATGGATATGCTCACTGCAGAGTATCGCAAAAAAAGCGTTTTATCTGGCAAGATTGCCATAGATAATATCTCCACCGTAGGTTCTCCACTACAGGTAGCGCTTCAAGCCAAGAATTACAGCATGGCTAAGCACCTTGTTGATACAGCAAGCAAGAAGGAGATTTGCACTCCCAGAGGAGATAGTAAAGATAATCTATTACATACGATCATTAGATCATCTTCTCTCGATTTCCTGCATTCTCTACCACACACTGAGCACGATTCGAAGTTGGTGCGCGAAGCGTTAATGCAAAAAAATGCTGATCAAGTAACTCCTCTTGATGTTGCGCTATCGCTCGGAGAGCAGCATGTAAGTGCTTTGCTTGCGTTCGCCGGTAGTACCCTATCTCACAACGATATAGAAATAGTAGCTGCAAGCAGCGATATTGTAGACAGTGCATTGAAGAGTGGCAGCGCCCCCCTTCTTGCATGGTTATTTGATGCGGCACATAGATATAATCTCCGCAACGAAGAATCCGGTAATACAAAAAGAGTCGATATCCTCGGTAATGAAGGCCATGAGCGGTATTTGATAAGAGAAGCGTGCAAGCATTATAATCCGGATTTAATGCGACTCTTGGCTCGAAAAGTACTCAGCCGGATAGAGAAAAAGGTAGAAGCTAATCTTAGAAATGGTAACGACCAAGCCGTAATAGAGGTAGATGAAATTACTAAGGGCGTATCTGCCAAGGTAAAGGATCTCTTATACAAATTAGCTGACGAGGGAACGTACAATAAAGAGCTTTATGAAAGCCTCATGGATTTGGCTAACCTATCTAACGAAAGCCATGGTTTCTTCGTAAAGTGTGCATTCGAGTACGATAATGTGGGCTTTATCAGCCATATACCCCCTCGTGAAGTAATAGAACACCTAGAAGAGCAGAATCGGAGCAACTATAGCATTTTACTAGAAGGGAAGGACAACCTTCTATCATACATTATTGAAAACAGCAGCGCAGACGAAATAAGTAGGTTCGACAAGGGATTCGTACACGCCCTTATAGCCTCAAGAGGTATGCCCAGAGCAAAAAGCGCATACAATACCGGAATTGCCGGCATGCCAGCTGTGCTGGGATCGCAAGACCTATATATTGCAATAGCATCTAGGAATCTGGGGAACGTAAAAGAGATTTTAAGCAGAAATCCTTCACTGATCGCAACACCACACAACAACAGTGATAGCCCGGGATCCCGTATGCTTCCATACGAGTTTGCTGTCGCAACCTTCCGTGAAAAATCAGAGCGTAGTGAAGAACTGAAAAAGTACTTAGCTAGTGAGACTTTAAACTTTGCTCTTAATGAAGAAGAAAGAAGAGTATCACAAGAGCATGATGCAAATGCTGATAGGAGCAATAGCTACCATAGTGCAGAAAATCCGAATGCTAATAGGCCTCTTTCTCCCGAAGACCAGGCAAAGTTCTCATCAGCAGTTATTAGATCTTTGGTCGACTTTGGGTCAGATCTTGGTATTGGAACAACAAAGATAGATGCACTACAGAAACACATGGCTGCTGTTGCGGGACGTTTGTTTGATGATGGTCCTGATGGCCGTAGTAGCATCTTGCGTTCGTCACTCAGAAAGAGAGAAAACTCCTTAGTAACTGAGAGATTATTGGAGAACTATAGCAGATTTTTACTTGATAAAACGATTTCTGAAGCAGAAGGAAGAAGGAGTCATGAAACTTCATTAAGTAGCGGCGGTTCTGCCGGCGACCTCTATGAAGAAGACGTATATAATTTAAGTGATACCGTCAATAAAAAGGTAGATGGTGTTACTCTACTGCATCTAGCCGCGATGAATGGTTCTCACAAAGTTCTTGAAGAGCTTATGATGCTCGGAGGAGATCCTTCTATCACTACAAAAAATGGCGAAAATGTAGCTCACCTTTGTGCATCTAGTGGTATGCGGCACCCAGAAGGCGGGTATGTCTTTGATAAATTGGTGAGTGAAAACCCTGTTCTAAACACTTTGGATAAGGACGGAAAAGGCATGCTAGCTCATGCAGCGCGATGCCCAGACCCTATCCGCACAAGTGAGATGTTGGAGCTCATAGTGCGCGATAATCCTGCTCTGGATACCAAGCTAGAGAAGATCTCTCATAAGAAAAGAGCTGCTTATGTGAAGAAGGAGTTGGCGTCCGCCAATGCGAGTCGCAAAGACCTTATAATTAACGATTTCATAGATAGAAACGTTCTACCCAATACCGGGAAGAGTAGCGCTTTAGAAGCTATACGTAAAGGAATAACAAAGAAGGGAAGAGACGCTGATAAGCTCTCTGATACACTAGTACACGAATCTGCTAAGTCATTTAGGGAAATAAACCCTCTTGAGGTATCGCCCACTATCGTCTCGAGGGCAAAGAATGACTTGCTCGACCAACAAAGTTACTTGTTCGACCTACTGGCTAGCGAAAATGAAATTCCCGCTGCACGCCTCAGTGAGGTAAATTCAATACCAATGAATGCGTTTACTTTCTATAGGTCAGACGGCGAGAGAATTTATTCCCCTATCGATCATGCGCTCGGAACAAAAAACGCTGGGTTCGTAAAGTATCTTCTTGAGCAGAGGTTCGACGAGCTTTGTCCAAACATAACAAATTCAGAAGGAGATAACCTCCCTGTGCGAATCGGTAAAATGATGATTAATAACGGTTCGCTATCTAACGACGAAAAGTTTGTAGAGTTATATAAATCCCTACTAGAGAGGTGCGGGTGCACTACTCAGTCTGTAAGCGGGACAACTGTGCAGACAGTTTTAGGTGAACTCAAAGGGGTCAATGGCGAGATGCTTCGTAGTGTCGCAGCATTTGCCGCAGACAAAGAATGTGAGCTAAAGCAAGAGTTCGATACAGAGCTCCGAAGAATGCAGGAGGGGTTCAGCGACCACGTAGTGCAGCGTCTGTCCACCATGTCTCGCACCGACACTGGATATATGCGCAACTCTACAAACCCATTTCGCTCTTTGTTTAGTATGATTTTGCGGGATCAAGCCTCCTTAAGAGGCGGTATTACTCGTGATCACCGCGCATACATAGAAGCATTTCTAAGAGATGAGTCTCTAAGAAACCTGCTCAGAAATGTGGATCATCAAGGCAATAACCCCCTACAAAGCGCTATACAAGATCTGACATCAAGACTTCAAAGCGAAGAGATAGGTGTGCAAAGGTCTAATCTCTTACAAGAGATATGCGTTGACATTGTTGAGCAGCTTGACAGGGAAGACCCTGCCCTACTTGAAGATGTCTTCCTAAAGCATAAAAACTGTCAGGGATATAACTTTATAGAGACTCTAGTAGGCGTAACACCATCATATGAGTTATTCAGGATACTAGAAACAAAACTCACTAAGAAGAGTATTTCCGAACATTCTGATCTCAATACAGTTTTGGCGAAATCTTCAGGCCAAAGTGCAATGCAGCACCACATTTGCGAGGGCTACTCTGTATTTAGCATTGGCGATAAAGATGCCCATGGCGAATCACGCGTACACAACGCTACTGTATCAGGTAACCACGATGCGTTTCTGAGCGTTATGAGCACAGGCGGAAATATAAATCAGCTTGACGACAATGGTAATACCCCTCTGCATAGCCTACTGATCAACCTGATACAAAATAAGGAAAACATCAGGGGAGGACACATTAAAACCATTGAAACGTTGGTGACTCATGGAGCTCCGCTGCATCACAGAAACAACGATGGTTTCACTGTCTGCGACATAGCTAAGACCCTTACAGGACCAGTATTCGGAAAGAAAAAAAGCTGCTTAGAGTTGGTAGCGGATAGTAGGCTTCGGTATCACTCTTTAAGGGAGAAGTTAAAAGAAGAAGTAGAAAAAAAGTTTGTTACAGGTAAGGGCAAGAAAACAAATCTGCAGCACTGTGATATTTCCGGTTCTAGGCTGTCTTTAGAGGTATCACCTGGGTCAACATTATCGGTGAGCAAATTGCTGTTGTGCGATATGTGCTCTAGCAATTCACTATCTTCTGCCAACATGAGTTTCAACGATGGTAAGGATCAAGGAATCGTAGAAAAGGTAGGTAAGAAGCGTAATTATGTCCCCACTAAAGGTGTTATAAAATTAGACCTTGCTTGGAGGCCTAAGAATGGTGGAGGTCTACAAAAGGTAGCTGTTGAAGTTAAGGACGATGGCACGATATGTGTGCACCCTGACAGTCTAAACTCATGCGGGGATAAGGGAGAAAATCTAAACTTCAATAACTGTCAAGTCTACGTGGGGGGATATCCCCTTGCCGAAGCGCTGAGAATGGGA
Organism: Anaplasma bovis; assembly: GCF_036903315.1. Lineage (NCBI taxonomy): Bacteria > Pseudomonadati > Pseudomonadota > Alphaproteobacteria > Rickettsiales > Anaplasmataceae > Anaplasma > Anaplasma bovis. The sequence goes on from NZ_JAWLNY010000049.1 coordinate 5,761, forward strand.
CGTTGGCGTTCTGCTACACAGGAGGTTGATAGCCCTGATCTAAGTCCAGATAGGGATCAGCAGCATAACATGTCTCAAAATGACCCGTCTCTAGATCCGGATGTTCCACCGTTAGATGAACGACTCACAACACCTAAAACTTTCTCCATGACAGAAAGTATTGATCCTGAAGGCAGAAACTCACCCTCTCCTGTTGATGCTGGGCTTGAGATATTGCGCACTGCCGCTGGAACGAGTATAGAAGAGCATCTGTTAGGACCGTTGCAGGAGTTTAACGCACCGGGTAGACCCCAAACTTCATCTAGAGATGCGGCCGCGGGACCTGCAGGCGGAGACTCACCTTCTCCTATTGGCGCTGGGCTTGAGATATTGCGTACTGCCGCTGGAACAAGCATAGAAGAGCGTCTGTTAGGACCGTTGCAGGAGCTTAACGCACCTGGTAGACCCCAAACTTCATCTAGAGATGCGGCTGTAGGGCCTGCAGGCAGAAATTCACCCTCTCCTCTTGGTGCTAGGATCGAGATATTGCGTACCACCACCTCAACGAGTATAGAAGAACATCTGTTGGCGCCGCTGCAGGAGCTTAACGCACCTGGTAGATCCCAAACTTCATCTAAAGATGCAGCTGTAGGGCCTGAAGAGCAGGCATCAACTAAGACGCTATTGTACATAGTACCTGAAAACACGAGTGAAAAAAGTGTGCAGACTCATGTACGAAAAGCGACAAAGCTAAAACTTGCATCTCCTACAGGTAGAGCAAAACTGCCAGAGGGAAGTTCCAAATCTATCGCCGCAACAATTGCAAATGACCCACTGCTAACTTCAACTCCAGTAGACGCATCTGTACAGCACGCAGGTCCTATGCAAGGCTTCAACGAACAGGCTACCCAAGCCGCCATAACAATACCTGCTGCAGTGCAAACTGAGAATCCATCAGTGAATGAAGGAGGAACATCATCCAAAAAGAAGAGAAGGAGCGCTTCTCCACCTAATGAGCATGGAACTGATACACATCCTCATAACGGAGCTGGTGGCTCTCCTCAGCAATCCAACAGATCCACTCAGGCTTCTATTGTGCGTGACCCTTCGCCTGTTCAAACTTTGGGAGAAACAGAACGTGGTACAGAACCTAGTAATAGCCATGTACCACCTACGGCAAAAACAACGACCAGGTCTGTAGCCGCGCAATCTGATGATCCATCAGTAAGTGGAGGGAAAACCTCGTCTCGAAAACGGTCTAGAAGTGCATCTTCATCTGGTACAGAATCTGATACTCAGACACCTCGTGGAAAAAGACGAAATAAACGTACTTCCAACAAAAGCTCGAAGTCTGCTAGACCTATACAGGCTACAGTGACGCATGACTTATCAAAAGTTAACGCTTCAACTAATACTATTGAGAATACTATGAAACCTAACCATAACAACCCTCATGTTCCTACTGTGCATGCAGCTGTAACAATACCTGCTGCAATGCAGACTGTAAGCCCATCCGTAGATGGGGGAAAAACCCCGTTGAGAAGACGGCCAAGAAGCGCATCTTCACCTGAAGCATTAGGGGCTATGAAGGCCACAATCACTCGTGACTTATCAAAAGTTGCTGCCTCAACAAATACTGTTGAGAATATTGTGAATCCTAAGCATTCGCCTGAAGCTCCTGTCGTGAAAGCTGCTGTATCAGTACCTGCAGCAATGAAAGAGAAAGGAAGAATGAAAAGAAGTGCATCTTCACCTGGAGCATTGGGGCCTATAAAGGCTACGGTAACTCGCGACTTATCAAAAGTTGCTGCCTCAACAAATACCGTTGAGAATATTGTGAATCCTAAGCATTCACCTGAAGCTCCTGTCGTGAAAGCCGCTGTGACGGT
>NZ_JAWLNY010000050.1:0-7624 GCF_036903315.1 Anaplasma bovis
TATCAGGCGCGCGCTCTAACCGATGAGCTACAGACCCTGATTATGATACTGTTGCGTAATGCCTTGATACTCTTCCTTACTATTAGTAGAGAATACTGTAACCCTAAGGAAGAAATTCGACAAATTTGGCTTCAGTACCTTCAGTCGCGTTAAGTCCTTTCATAGGTGAATACAGAAACCAAGTCTGCTGTAGCCGCATGTACTGTACAACTTATTTTTCTGCTAGAGCTACGCATACTCTGCGTTGACTTAATACGACTACAGAATCAAAACCTCTATACTACAAAAGGTATCAAACGAATAGATTTCTTTGGAAACAATACGAATTCTATGGGTCTAAAAGACTGAAATCGCACTAGTTACTCATACCAGGCAAAGCATCAAAGTATAGAAGGATGCCAGATACTAGCATTACCCATACAAATGAAAACGGCAACAAGACCTTCCATCCCAATCTCATAAGTTGATCATATCTATAACGCGGTATGGTAGCCCGCACCCATATAAAACAGAATAGCAAGAAGAAGACCTTTAGGAAAAACCATATGAAACCCGGAATCTTGTACAAAACACCGATATCAATTGGAGGATACCACCCACCAAGAAACAGGATTACCATCATGGCGCTAACCAAAATCATGTTTGCGTACTCTCCCAAAAAGAACATCGCAAACGACATGGAAGAATACTCCACGTTATATCCTGAAACCAATTCAGATTCGGCCTCCGGGAGGTCAAATGGGTGACGGTTTGTCTCTGCCAAAATAGAAATAAAAAATACAAGCGCCATAGGCAGAATGAGAATATCCATCCAATACGGCATTGCATGCCTAGCCGTTACTATTTCGCCAATTTTAAGCGAGCCAGTAGCCAATGATACCGTCAACATAACAAGCCCCATGGACATCTCGTATGAGATCATTTGAGACACTGATCTAATAGCGCCTAAGAACGCATAATTGGAACCACTTGCCCACCCAGCAATTATGACGCCATAAACCTCAAGAGATGAAATTGCCAAGATGTATAGCAATCCCAAATTTAAATTTGCCACAACATGAGGAATGACTTCCACGACACCGTCGTGAGTAACTTCACTCGCACCTAATGGAATAACTGCCCATCCCGCAAGCGCAAGCGCAAACGTTATTACAGGGGCAATAAAAAATGCGATACCTCTGGACTTAAAAGGAATAATACATTCCTTAGTTAAGAGCTTGAGAGCATCAGAAAACGGTTGCAGTAGCCCTAATGGCCCAACAACACTTGGACCATGTCGCATTTGCATAAACGCTATAACCTTGCGTTCCATGTACACCAAATATGCAACGCATACTAATACGCCCACCATCAGCGATAACATGCCGACAAGCAATAGCCCTGATGAATATACCCAGGACAACAAATCGTGTATAATACTCATATCAGCATGCTTTGCTTACAAAAAATTTCGTACACTTAGCCATTGTATGTGAAGCCCTACTAATAGGGTCTGTCATATAAAAATTCCTCTCATGTGAGGTAAAACAACCACTAAGCCCACTGAAAGTAATATCACAAGATGGAACAGTCCACTTTGCAGGAACAAGACAACCTATATTTTCGTCCCGAAATTGCGGCCCAACAACATTTCCCAACTCCTCCCATAAATCAAATACGGTTACATACGAAAATGGGAACCCAAGAGCCTGTGCGAGCATACTTACTATGACCCAGTCCTCTTTTGAGTCACCAGGAGATGGTACAGCTATCTCCGTTCTCTGAACCCTACCTTCTGTATTCACATAAGTTGCTCTCTTTTCGGTATAAGCTACGCCTGGCAACACTAAGTCAGCCACATGAGCACCCCTATCAGCATGGTGACCTTGATAAATAACAAATAACTCAGGATTTCTTTCCTTAGCAGAAACAACATCTACTTCGTCAGCGCCCAGCAAGTAGAGCACATTAATATCCCCTCCAGCAGCTGCATCCAGTATTTCGCTAACACCTGTCCTCATTGGATCTTCAGGGATAAATCCTACATCTAATCCACCAACGCGTGCAGCAGCTCTATGTAGAACGTTAAACCCATTCCACCCATCGTTACGGACAACACCAAACTTTTCTGCAATCTCCGCCGCCTTTGTTAGAACCGCATAGCCCTCAGCATGTACTAGAGCATCATGGCCCACTATTATCATCGCCCGCTCTGCAGACGAGAGCAATGAACTCAACTCATGCTCACCGTTGCACACTTTCTCTAGCAAATCTATATTCTTACCAAAATTTTCGGTCTTGTAGTTGTAGTCAAAGGCATGACCTATAACGGCTATACGCATACCACTATCAAGATAACGCTTGCGTAGCCTCGCATTTATTATGGGAGCATCGTATCTAAGATCTGAGTTGATTATTAGACAAAAATCTGCCGACTCTATTCCAGCTATAGATGTGTTGAAGATGTACATCCCCCGACAATCGGCACTCAACTTCTCACCAGCCTGTCTGCAGTCTATTTTCGTGCTACCAAGATTGGCAATAAGCCTCTTTAGTAAGAACATAGACTCGCAATCTGCCATGTCACCAGCAATCGCAGCTATTCTGCCATTACAAGCAGAGCGCATCTTACTAGCCGCAGCAGACAAAACCTCATCCCAACTTACTTCTACCAGCCTACCATCTATCCTGACACAGGGCTTTTCTAGCCTCTGCAAATACAAACCGTCGTAAGCAAAACGTGTCTTATCAGATATCCACTCTTCGTTTACATCCTCATTTAGCCGGGGCAATACCCTCATAACATTGAGGCCAACACAGTCAACCCTTATGCTACTTCCTACAGCATCCATCACATCTATCGTGTCACAGTGGAACAGCTCCCAAGGCCTAGCTTTGAATGCATACGGCTTAGATGTCAAAGCACCTACAGGACATAAGTCAATTATATTACCCGATAATTCCGAACGAACGCCTTCCTTCACACATGTGTCGATTTCCATCTTCTCGCCTCTGCCGAAAGTTCCAAACTCGTACGTTCCAGCAACATCTGATAAAAACCGGACACACCGCGTGCAGTGGATGCATCTGTTCATTGAATTATCTATCAAAGGGCCAAATACCTTCTTAGATACAGCCCTCTTACCTTCATCGTATCTTCCAATGCCGCACCCATACGCAACCACTTGGTCTTGAAGATCACACTCCCCACCCTGGTCACATATAGGACAGTCCAAAGGATGATTAACAAGCAGTAACTCAAGAACACCCTTGCGCGCCTTCCTTACGCGCTCGGTGTCCGTATTGATGACCATATCCTTTGCGACCGGCATAGCGCACGACGCAGCCAGTTTTGGTTGTCCGACAATCTCCACAAGGCACATTCTGCAGTTACCGGCTATAGACAGCCTATCGTGATAGCAGAATCTTGGAATCTCCACACCGGCACTTTCACATGCCTGAAGCACTGTCATCCCACAGTCTACATCTATACTTATAGAGTTGACAGTAACCTCAACCACAAGATACCTCTATATGCTTGACCACTCTAGCGGAAGGCCATTAGCTCCTCTCACCAGGCTTTCGTCATCAAACTGCGCAGCCATGAACACCTGACCTCTATCTCTGTCTATGTAGCGCACTGGCTTGATTGCCTTGCCATTGTACATTTTTGCCGCACTGCCTTTCTTCCTTTGTAACGGATTATTCTTACTCGCGGTCTTAGCGACTTTACCACCTTTTGCCATACCACAAACCTACAAAAATAAGGATCATTCTACCAGATAGACCCACACCGTCAATACAAACCAAAACCAACGCGCAAAACAGACCCCACGTAATGAGCCGACACTAACCAAAGCACAGCCAGCACGACACCACCAATTCACTGCACAGCGCCCTAACAAGGCAGATCATAAAATGACGCATTTACAGTCTAAACTGCGTAACCCACCCTTAGCTTGTGGCACATCCTACAATAAGGAAATAAATGAAAGAAATTAATAATACCTGAGACAACATACTTACAATTACTCCGCGAGAACAGACATCCTGACAACTTTGCACGAAAAATTATACAACACGGATGCAAAAACTACTAACCATTCAAGAGGAGTATAGCACAAAAACTCTGCAAAAGTTGTTTAAGAGTCTATGTTCTGCACTTTTAGCGCGTTATCATTAATAAAATCTCTCCTAGGCTCAACAAAATCTCCCATTAGAATTGAAAAAATAGCGTCGGCAGCCTCAGCATCTGAGATCTTCACCTTCAGCAGAGTCCTAGTGGCAGGATTTAGAGTAGTATCCCATAGCTGATCAGCATTCATCTCACCAAGACCTTTAAACCGCTGCAGAGCCATATCTTTACGACCAAACTCAACAACACTGCCCGCAAGAGCACATGGGGCAGGTATCCTCACCTTGTAGTCTTTTGCAGCCAATACTGCATCTTCCCTAAAAATATCCTCCATTCCGTCAAGCGTCGCAAGGACAGCTTGAGCATCACGTGAGCTCATAAAATCTGCGTCCAAAAAGTACCTATCCACCATACCTTGAGATAACCTGAGAAGCTGCAGCTTACCATCATCAAGCAATTCCACATTCCACTCATATTCTGGAAACATGCTATTAAGATGCTCCATTATTTCCACCGGAGCCCCATTACCACATCGCTTATAGCGAACTATGAGAGATTCCAGCACTTCCTGCGGAATAACTCTAGAGTAGGACTTTGTTATATTTGCGATACGAACACACTTACGTAGAACAGATTGCAACTCTGCACCCGAATAATCACTTCCACAACTAAGCACCAGGCTCTTTGTTGCATTGCCAACGATATAATCGCTGAGCGCCTCATCATTCTTTATATAAGTATCTTTCTTGTGCCTAGTAAGTTTGTATAAAGGAGGCTGCGCAATGTATAGATAGCCAGCATCAATAAGTTCCCTCATATACCTAAAGAAGAACGTTAGGAGAAGAGTCCTAATATGCGACCCATCAACATCCGCATCCGTCATTATGATGATCTTGTGGTACCGTACTTTGGAGATATCAAAGCTATCTATTCCAATATTGCTACCAATTGCGGTTATCAATGACGCTATCTCACTCGATGACAATGTCCTGTCCAATCCCACCTTTTCAACATTTAGGATCTTACCACGTAACGATAATACTGCCTGACAACGCCTATCTCTACCCTGCTTAGCCGAACCTCCTGCAGAATTTCCCTCTACTATGAAGAGCTCAGAAAGCTCTGGAGATTTCTCCTGGCAATCAGCAAGCTTCCCAGGTAATGATGTGAAATCTAGCGCCCCCCTACTCTTTATTACCTCCCTTGCCCTTCTTGCCGCTTCTCGGCCCTTTGCAGACCTTATAACCCTCTCCACTACACTCATAGCTAACTTTGGGTTGGTCTCAAATATCGAAGAGAGATTTTCAAACACTATACTCTCAACGGCTATCCTAGCTTCGGAACTCACAAGCTTGTCCTTCGTCTGCGATGAAAACCTCGGATCAGGCATCTTAACAGACAACACACATGTCAAACCTTCCCTAACATCCTCACCGGTAATGGTCACCTTTGCCTTCTTCAAGCACCCTTCATTTGTCGCATAGTTATTGACACATCTTGTCAGCGCTGAGCGAAAGCCAGCCAAATGCGTACCCCCATCGCGTTGGCGTATGTTGTTTGTAAAGCACAGCATATTCTCATAGTAAGAGTCATTCCAACACATCGATATCTCTACAGAAATATCGTGCCCGCCCATTATCCCTTGCAGAGTTATTACTTGAGTTACAGGAGTCTTGTTTCGATCCAAGTACCCAACAAATGCTGCAACGCCCTTAGTGCCATCTCCAGAAACAGAGCCGAAATTAGATTCCAAAGCTGGAGATTCGCGCAGGTCTTTCAAACTTATCTGAATGTTGGAATTCAGGTATGACAACTCCCTAATTCTCGTCTCAAGCGTCGTATAATTAAAGTCAGTAAACGCAAAAACATCCGGAGATGGCTTGAAACTAATGCTGGTACCTTTTTTCTGCCCACAGTCGCCAACAATCTTTAGCGGAGCTACCGCACTGCCGTCTTCAAACCTAATGAAATACTCCTTGCCCTCTCGATAGATAACCAACTCTAACCAGCTCGAAAGTGCGTTAACCACAGAAACACCTACCCCGTGTAACCCACCTGACACCTTGTAGCTGTTGTGATCAAACTTCCCTCCAGCATGCAACTGTGTCATTATAACCTCAGCGGCTGATATGCCTTCCTCTGAGTGCATATCCGTTGGGATACCCCTTCCATTATCTGTAATGGTTATGGACCCATCAGTACGTATAACTACATCTATCTTGTTACAAAACCCAGCTAGCGCCTCATCGATGGCGTTATCTATAACTTCATATGCCATGTGATGTAATCCTGAACCGTCGTCAGTATCCCCGATGTACATACCTGGACGTTTCTTAACTGCATCAAGACCTCTTAAGACAGTTATCGAGCTAGCGTTGTAACTACTCATGCTGAAATATCACCAAGAAAAATAATCCTCAATGATACAAAAAATCTCGAAAATGTAAAACTTCAATCCACCTAAAATAAGGCACAGTACAAAAAATGCGAATTAAAGACCAAAACTCATGACATACTTCTTACGACATAAACGTAGTTCTACTCCTCTGTAGGAGCTGTAAATAAATCACAACTTAAAGTTGAAGTTACTTAACTGAGACACATCTGTAGTAATAAAGCATCATATTCGAAGAGCATTAGCTTTCACGCAAATAAATTGTACAGATCATACAGCTGATTGTAGCAACAGCCCAAGAAATTGACCTATTGTTTATAAATTAAGAAAATTATAAAACCAAACTAACAAAACCTCGCTGATAGCAGAGCTCACATATGACGAATGTAAACACAGACATACTCAGTAAATATTGTGTATACACAGTGTTTAAGACTCTACATCGAAAGCAAATAAAGAGATATCTCTGCCTCACAAAAACTGTATAATGAACAAGTGGTAGTTACACGTATAGTGGCCCGTTTTAGTCTGTTATGGGATAAGCAGTGCGAATTGTAGTTGGAATCAGTGGCGCTTCGGGCGCAATTTATGGAGTGCGGATACTTCAGCACTTAAAGAAATCAAGCGCTGAAGTGCATTTAGTTATAAGTGACGCCGCAAAAATAACTTTGAAGCACGAGTGTGAAAACATTATAACGCTTAGTCAGCTTGAACAGTACTGTTATAAGTGCCACAGTTATGATGATATTGGGGCTTCAATAGCGAGTGGATCGTTTTCAACTGAAGGTATGATAGTAGCTCCTTGTTCTATGAGAACAATGTCGGAAATCGCCTCTGGTATAGCGTCTAGCCTTCTTACCAGAGCTGCGGATGTTACCTTGAAAGAGCGGAGGAAGCTTGTACTAATGCTTAGGGAAACTCCTTTACATCTTGGGCACCTACGTACAATGACAACCCTTGCAGAAATCGGAGCAATAATTGCGCCGCCAGTACCGTCGTTTTACCATAATCCCCAGACAATTATGGATATAGTTGATCATTCCGTAGCACGGGTGCTAAATATCTTTGGTTTGTGGGACAGTTCACGTGAGTGGCAGGGCCTAGACAATTAGTTC
>NZ_JAWLNY010000051.1:0-6997 GCF_036903315.1 Anaplasma bovis
GGGTGTTGTAGTAGGTGCTGCATTAGGTATAACAGTAAGTGCCGGAGTTAGCTGTACCGCAGGGGCGGCTGCAGGTTTTGCCGCCATTGGTGCCATTGGAGTGGCCTGTATTACACGTTAAAGCAACTGAAAACCTAAGGTAAAGATGTATGACACCAGCATGGAGTGCATACCCTAACCCTACTGTGAATTACCGCTGTATTTCCCGAAGCCATATATCGTACACAATGGATAGATATTGCTCGATGTGCACCTAAAGTTGTCTTTTGCCGCAACAGCCGTAGTTCTGCAATCTTCTAGCAGAATAGTCCTTTATTACCATGATATAGCTATTGATAGTGTTGTAGGAGGACTGAGGACGCCGCCGTGTGGATAATATAAGTTATGGGTGCAATGCAATAAGTGTAAAAATGACCTGCATTGCACCTCGTTAGAATGTGTATTCCCTACCATAACTCCTGGTGCTCAAGAGCCATATATGGTAACGCGTGTGGCAGAATGTAAAGCTTTTAAGGCTACGGCAAAAAAATGTCATATGGAATAAAAAAAAAGTGGGACATAGCTTATCTCCCTTTTCATCTGATAAACATGGAGTCAAATTGGGGTAGAGAACGTATGATGCTTATAGAATGCTGTGTGTTGCAGGATAAGCCCAGTCACCATCCTTTGTTTTAAACGCACAAGACATTATTCCAGCAGCGTAATCTTATAACCACGTCTCAAGCGTAATTGTGATAATTCTTGTAGGATTTGATGCCACTAGAACGCTGTGCGTGTTGTAAGCTTAGTTTTGCTCTCTTGTGGAATTCACAACTGCAAACATGGCAAAATGTGTAGCTATTGATAGCTATTATGCCTATTGAGAATAGTTCCACTGCATTGTTGGCTCTGGAAAGCCAGGCTAGGGAGAGGAGATTTATGTATGATGCAAAGCACGGTAATAGGTGATATCGACTGCGCTATTATATCTATTGAGCCACTGGTTTTTCTGCATTCTAAGATTGTATGGGGGTTGATGCTTAGCTTGCTTCCTCTGTTGGAAACTTACAATGCAAAACGCAGTAATACGTATATTGAGCCATTATAGGTACTGGTTTTTCTTTCTTCTAAGATTGCATGGCTCAATGATTTGCAGTGTTATATACGATGTGTATAACCAAACAAATACGGAGATTGCCATGCTTCCCTGCATTTGATTGGACTCCAGTGAACGCTTTTACCATGTCACCATTTTGTAAATCATTGATGCATGTTATATAATTAAGATCTAACTCCATTTATGGTGGTGTGGAAACATGAGAGTTAAGAGCGAAGTAGAAATTTTAGAAGGTAACAAGGTTACCTTTAGGATATGCGACATTGAGGGGGGGGGGGAAGTGGACTTGTGAGAACAAGGTACTGCCTACATCTCCTCATCACGTAACGTCTTTACGTCTTAATTTAATAGACTGCCAAGAAAGTCATTCTAACCCAGCATGTGAAGTTATTCAGGAAGAAGAGAAGACAACCGCAGGGTGCTTTCCTTGCCGCCACACTAAGAAAAGAAAGAAAGTTGCTAATGGACGGCCTTTCAGTACTCGTGGTTCTTATTTTAAGAAATATCTGTCGCGAAGGGCGTGCATCTTATTTTTGCGCCTTGGTGGGATAACTACTGGAGCAGCTACTACTGGTCTGGTGATTGGAGTAGCTGGAGGTGCTGCCGCAGCTCACAAGTTAGATGCAATGGCAACAACGCTGCAACAGTTTTCTGATTTACTGAATTCTTTTTCTAAGCTACCGGCTAACGTGACAGAGATACAATCAGCCTTAGTGAGTAATGTTGATACGATCTTGCCGACCAGTAGCATTTGGGGGTATCTTAAGGAAGCCATTAGTGGGGTACTAGGCGGTACGCAGCAGATCTCTGTTGTACAGCCAATAAATGTGCCGTCAACAACCCTTGCACAAGCATGTGTTGCATCAGTAGCTGCTGTTTTGGGCATTGCTATAGCAGCCGTAGTTCTGTAATCTTCTAGCAGAATAGTCCTTTATTACCATGATATAGCTATTGATAGTGTTGTAGGAGGACTGAGGACGCCGCCGTGTGGATAATATAAGTTATGGGTGCAATGCAATAATAAGTGTAAAAATGACCCGCATTGCACCTCGTTAGAATGTGTATCTCCTATCATAACTCCTGGTGCTCAAGAGCCATATATGGTAACGCATGTGGCAGGATGTAAAGCTCCTAGGTTAAGGCAACAAGATGTCATGTGGAATTGAAGAAGTGATGTATAGCTTATCCCTCCTTTTCATCTGATAAGCATAGAGTCGAATTTGGTGTGGAGAACGTATGATGCTTATAAGACGCTGTGCGTTGCGGTGTAAGTTGAAGATTCCACCTTAAACAGGGTAATCTTACAACCACATCTCAAGCGTAATAGTGATAATTCCACCAAAAAATTACTAACACCTGAAGTCTGACTACCAGAATTTCAAAGGTTGCCTATCCCCCTACCTTCTCCGTAGAAAAATGTGTACGCATCAGTCATAAGTGTTCCTACATTTTGCAGGAACGTACGAGTGATTGAGACAGCGGAAAGTAAGGAACTGGGACATGATGAGCATAACCATTCCTTGGTGCACTGTACAACATCGCTAGTTGAGAATGAAACCCCGGAAGAAGGGAGACATTGTTTTCTCTTTCCGTACTCATATATGCTGCGTAGTTCACCAGCATTTTTTGTAATGGGACGATATACTGCGTCAACGTTCAGAGCCTCATTCAACACTTCATAAGAAAATAGCACTTCTGGCATTCTATAAAGGATAGAAAATGAAGGAACCTTCTCAGGTAGTTCTCCTGGGAATACCATTCTAGAAGACTCAAAACGACCATTCCAAACATATTCATGGAAGCCTTCGTAAAACATCGCGTCAAAAATCCTGGCGCATGATAAGAACGTACGGTGCATATCCATCGCCACACCGTACATTCCATGTATTGCTGTTCCAGTAGATAACTCAAGTGAGACACGCAAGTCGACAAAGTCATAAAGTTCGAAGCATGCGTACCGTATGTGCTTGCTAACTTCTAGCATTCTAAAGCACAAATAATCATCCTGCGCATTTGTGATGTTTCTACCATTTATTCTGCGCTCTCTAACACATTCTAAGTATCTTTTTATTGCGCTCTTTCCGCCCATGTAACCTACAATATACATCGCCGCACGCAAGCTACGCATTGCTCGTTCTGTGGTCTTAATTGCATGTGAGATATCCATTAGCGAGAATGCATTGGAAACATGTGAGGACAATGAAAACCCGCTCTCCTTATTCTTGAAGCTTTCTGCTACATTTTCGCGAACTATGCTCAACATATGAGATATGGATTGAACATGCGATATTGCCTCCATTAGGTTCAGAATTATGGAACTGCACTGAAATGGGGAAAATACGTCCCAGGTTAAATCATCGTTGGTGCCAAGCGAATACTTAGTATACGCATCTGTTGCGTGCTCAAAGATATCGCATGCATCACGGGCAACAGATACAACATTGAGAAATATAGTAAAACTAACGCCGTCTATGGGGAAGTATTCGTAAGTTTTTCCATTAGCTCCTGAACATAGCTCTTCAGGAATACCCAAATGTGAGCACATTTTGAGAGTCATACTCGAAAGCTTGCGTTTTGCAGCGATAAATCTGGTGACAGCTATGCGACTCACCGTAGATCTAAGATCTCCCGGGACATTTTCAGAAACAAGCAGAGCAATGCTGATAAGCGAACGTATATAACTGTGCATCGCTTCGTAATAGTCTTCAGCTTCCGTACTACTGTCTGGGGATGGAGAAATACAAAACATGAAGCATGAAGCAATTATATACGCAGCTCTACGTGCACTCATAGCTGCCATATGAATAAACGCATGCCCCAGTGGATCCAGGTTACGTAAAGTTCTATCCCCATGCCATGGGGTATTAGGAGGTCCACCTCTCCCTCTTGCAGCAGTTACTTGTAAGACGTTTATAGCAGTTGCTAATGTGGAAACTGCATCTTCTAAGGTGTGATAAATGGGAGATTTCTCTTGTTCTTCTCTGTCATACAAAAGGGGTATTAGAGCCTCCAAAGCCTGGTACATGTGCCTAAGTGCAGTATTAACACGATGCAGTTCGGACCTATTTATTACTACACGCAATGATCTTGCAAGTGTGCTGCACAGCAGTCCGTACCTCGCAGTTTGAACATCGTCCACAACTCTAGACAATATAGTATCTATATCTTCCGGTACGGGATTGGTATCGTCAATCTCACCATACACAGCTCTAGAAACAAGTAGGCCGGAGTCTTGCCTAGCCCTGCCAACCATGTAACATACATCTTGAAGAGTTTCCTCCCAGTAGTGCACAATCTCACGTCTTGACCTCAGGGAATAGTCTAGAGATAAACATGTCCTCCTCTTCAGGAGATCCAAGCTTTTAAACAACTGTGTAGAATACGATTCCCACGAATACTCATTCATATTAACACCACACACAACATATGCGGAGTTTATCATGCAACGCGTCAATACAACAAGATGAATGACGTATGCAGGAAGAAGAAGAGCTGCTAGTCGGCCACAGGATGGGAATTTTATACATATCTTCAGGATGGGAATTTTATACATATCTTAAAGCTATACATCAGAATTTGTATGCAAACTATGTTCAATAAATTATGATCCAATAAAATGCAGCTTGATATTAAATAACCAACGCGAATTGCTGCTGTGTGATGCTCTTTTGTGACTGAACTAGCCAGTAGTGTGGCTTTAGGGTTCTTGTGTTTAACAACATTCCATATGTAGGGAAGAGATGCTTTCGTGATAGTCTGCTGTTTAGCAAGCCTTGCTAATTGCTGTGTGATAGGCTCTATTGACGGTACCTACCAACAGTATAGTGCTAGGTTTTTTTTTGTGTTTAACGCATTCTGTAGGTTGAGTAGATGTGCGCTCTATTTTGCAAGAATAAGGATCTTGTGAATACATGGAAATATAACCGCCATTACAGTCTGCTGCTGAATATCGCTTGCAACGTGCTTTAAGCTCTTTTAAGACTATCTTCAGGCTGTTTAGGGCCGACTCTTTTGATGTGCAATTTTCAGTGTACTCGGTGGGAAATAGGTCATTTCCATGTGCCAAATTACGAAGCACCTCACCAGGATGTAGTAGATACGCAGCTCTTATGGAGCATACAAGTACGCTTTCAAGAAGTTGAGCAAACTTCTGTTCTGGCATACTAGTTGCTATGCTTGCAAGGTGTCTTATCTCAGTGCAGATTTCGTGTATGTGCGTTAGTATTTCGCGCGTAACTGTCGCAACCATAGCGGAATTTCTAAATTTATGTAATCCTTTCAAAGATGATAAGAAACGCTCTTCAATGTTTTTAAGTCTTACATTAACAGTACATGTTGACAAAAAAGAGACACGCACAGGTTCCTTCTGTTGGTAAATAAGAATCATCAAGCGGGAACGGAACATAGCATCCAATAGAAAGAATCGCAGAAGAAAGCTGGCATTTGCATGTATTACACACGAACTGCTTTTAGTCGTATCTTCCATGTACTCCTCCATAGAGGATAAAAAAAGAGATGCAGCGATTATAGGAACATTGCCACAGTGTTGTGCTGTTGACCAGGTACTCAGCGCTTTCATACACTTCTTCAGCATGACCTCCGAATGAGAAAATTTTAATTTGGCGATTGTGCCTGCAATATTTCTATATTCGAGGGGAGTGTTGCTAGAAATCAACTGCGCAGCGTATATTGTGGATCTTATATAGGAGAGTTCTATAACTGGGTATTCGATGTTATTGTATAGCGCGCGCTTGGAATGTGCACGTTTAGTAGTGCATGATAAATATGTCATACAGCATGCAGTTACATATGCAGATCTATGAGAGCACTGTACTATATGATTTATGCCGTGCTTACCTACATCTACTTGTGGCTTCTGTATGATCAAAATGGACTTTACTATATGTATAAAGGCATCCTCCAAATAGTCAGACACGAACCTTGTGCGGAGATATTTAGTTACTCTGCTATCCGTACACGTTATGTAGAGAGAAACGTTCTTCAGGATACTGTATAAACCCCATAGTAGCTCTTTTCTAGATTCTTCAGCAAAAAAGCTATTAGAATGCTGCTCCCAGGAGCGCACTTCATTTGTTAGAGAAATCATTGCGCTTCTAATCGACGCTACATTGCTTGCATTATAGCTTTGCGACAAGGCAGCTAGCGCAGCTGCTTTGTCGATTTTTGAACAGGCTTCTTCCAGCGCTCCAATCAGTTGCTCAAAAGCATCGTTTGAATCATTAATATTTTCCCATAGGAGAGATATCAGGTCATCGTACAATTCTGCATAAAGTTCGCAATAATATTCATGAAACACGACTTTTGATCTGTATCCTACAAGATAACCGGCATGCAGGCTGCATTATAGATACAAGTAACGCATAACCAGTGGTACATATGCACACACATTACAAGTATCTGCATATCATACCTTTACGCGCGTGCATACTATGCCTTCCTAACACCCATACGAGTTGTTATGGGCAAGATAGAAATTGTTAAGAGTTTAAAATTAAGGTGTGCAAATCTAAAAAGTGCATGGCCTGATAGCCTTTACGCTGTAATTTTACAAATTCTGGGCAGCGTATGTGTGAATTCCACAATGCCATGGTATCAAGCGTGATAATGAGAAAGAAGTTGATAGTGCGAGTAAAATATGAAGTAGGGCACATCAAAGGGTATGCGAACACGCTTTTTGCGCTTCAATTTAGGTCGTAATCGCAAAGTATCATATGGTGTAGCACATACTTTTCTGCAACATAATTACATATAAGAGGGCGGTAAAAACTTTTTTACAATACGAAAAACAGGGGAAATGAGTTGGGTGAGGTGATGCGCCACAACTATCATGTGAGAACAACGTAGTAAGCATACACATGTCTTATAATCTACGTTATGAAG
>NZ_JAWLNY010000052.1:0-6977 GCF_036903315.1 Anaplasma bovis
TAAGCACTGCTATTGAGGGTTTGAGTTCCTTTATCCACTCAATGCATAAATCTACGTGCGCGTGAGCTCCCACTTCCTGGTATCTCAAGCAGCCTAATATCAGCACTTTCTTATTTTTCAGTATGTCCCAAGATTCACTCGGGAAAGATTTAACATCCGTGCAATACGCTATAGAATCATCAAAAATGAATCCATTACTGTTTATTTCCCCATGATGCTGTTTAAAAGATACAATCTTAAGTTCTCCTACACAAAACTCAACACCATGGCGCACAGAATGAGCTGTAAGATAATGGCATTTTTTCCATGGAGCCCCTGGTTTACTAGGGATAAACATATATGCATTGCAGGAGAGTACCATGGCTATGGTACCAAAATCGCTGTAAACCGGTATGCTGTATATACCCCCCTTAGGTGTAAACGCCTGCAACTCAGGAATACCACCAGAATGGTCGGAGTGACAATGTGTTAGTAACACAGCATCAACAGAGCAAAACCCGTTTCTAAGCGCTTGAAATCGTAAATCTGGAGAGGCATCTATTAGTACGCAGGTATCCCCCTTTTGCACGAGGGCAGAAGTCCTAGTCCTCTTATTGTAAACCGACTCAGAGATACAAACCTCGCAGGCGCATCCCACAGATGGAACACCCACAGACGATCCACATCCTAGTATAGTAATTTTCATAATCTATACTACTTCGCACATATTTACTCCCTATTCTGCCTGCACTTCAAGATAACTGCACGTACCCTAAGGGGTATGTACCCCTTTATAACTCCTCATCATCAAAAAGCATACTTCTCAATCCATTTACTTCTTCCCTGCGAATCCTACTCTCTACAATGCGTTCTATCTTTTTTACATCTTGTTCATCCAGCCGCATTCCCTTTTTTACGAAACTATTACCTAACGTTCTATAAAATCTACACGTTTTTGCCTTCAGACGCGTAACATCATCATGTTCTATGCTATTGCTATTCCTGGTCAAAAGTTGCATCAGATAGTTGGAAGTGGCGCCAAAGTCTTCGTCAGAAATATCGCAGAGCGTAAAGCCTGACTTATCCTTTTCAGAATACCTACAGTATTTATCTTTAAAGGAGCCCAAGATCTCATATTCTATTTCATGTTCAGAAAACTGAGCTACGCATTTGTATGGAGTACAATCCATAAGCGAATACACAAGACCCACACAGTCACCAATAGCGGATGAACCAGTGAGGTAGGTCAGCATCACCGCACCACACAGCAAGTACTTTCTCATATGTATTGCCCAAAAATCATGTATAAATCGAACTCTATTTTTCCACTCGCAAAAGCTTGCTCTTTTCCGTGGTGACCAACTATTACATTTTCATTTTTTACAACTTCAAACAGCCTAACAGCAATAAATCCAGAAATGTCATATTTTATGGAATGCATAAGTAGAATTGCATTCTTGTCCGTCTCGGCCTCAAACTCCACATTTACTCTGCTGCTAACAACTCTTATGTAGCGCTTATCATAGCTGTCACTAATGTCTGTGGGTTCAGACGCTGTTATGTTTTTTATAGAAACTTTATGTGTTTTACAGAGGTCAGCAATTCTTTCTACGAGGTTTTCACTATGTAAGCGGTTATCATTTGCATAAACATGTGCGTGGGAGAGCTCTTTCCACACGGAAAAACTATTATTGAGCTTGGCTTCCTTGTTGTGAATGCTGTATATTTCCGCCTCCATCCTGGAAATGTCCCTTTTGATGTCGTGAACCTCATGTTCCAATTTGGACTTTTGAGTGTAGACATGGTGCAGTTTGGGCAGCATAGCTACAAGCAGGACAACAATAACAAATTGTAGCAGGTAATACTTATAGATGCGTGCCATTGTGCTATCCTATTTATGCCTAACTAAATGCACGATATAGTGCCGTGGTTTGCCACTAACTTCCCTAACGTTGCTTACAGTATAATTCCCATGTATAGAGGAAAATTTTTCCACCAAATTTACATCGCTCGATTTCACAAATACACCCAACTCAACAATAAGCTTAAAGTCTTGCTCCGTGCTCCAAACAAAACTCTCAATTCCGAAGTCATCTCTAGCTACTCTGCTTATAGGTAGAATAACTTCCATGGGATCCACGCTGGTATTAGAGAGCATCCTGTATAGGTCTACTATCTCGTACATCTCGTTGATCCTATGCAGTTCGTTATCGTTACGTATACTCTCCAGCTCGCTAAATAAAGCCTCAGATTTCTGATTCAGGCTTACAATTTCTCGCGCCTGATTAAAAGCTTCAACGGTGCAGAAAACGTCGAATATTGAAATAACAGAAAGCAGCACGCAGGCAGGCAATAATGCAAACCTTCTTAACAGGTGCCCCCTGTGTACAAGTTTACCTTCCTCAGTTCTCAAAAAAAACTTTGATGTACCTTGTCGCAGAATGAAGCTCAAAATAACAGTGTCGCAACAGACGCTACTAACGCTCACATAGTCCTGAACCCCTAGAACCTTGCCTAGTTCATATGGCGTCATAACGTTGATATTTGCATCCTTGAGATTGAATGACATCAACCTTGATTTAACGCTTCCCGGAACTACCATGTATAATCCGAAATCTTCCTCTCCGTGCGCAGTATCTACGGACGACACTATATGCTTAACAGTGTCTTGTATGTCATGATACACTTTGCTCGCAACCGCGTAATGGAGATCCCTTTCGCATTGTTCGAGCTTTACCGAAGCGGTAGAGAAAAGTACCCCATCGCACAGCACAATCTTTCTGAAATCACCAACCTTTGTGCACGCTATAAATACCACCCACTTTTTCGGCTCCTTTGCTGCAACAACCTGGGCAACATTGACCAACTCAAAGGGAAGCAGAAACACACCTTCAACATTATCCGCGCACCCCTTACATACATCTAGAAATCTACTGAAAATCTCATCCTGGATGCTGCATTCAACACACATGTGCACAATGCCTCCCTTACCAGAATTTACTGATTCGTTAGCAGATAAAAGAAATGTTGCATTAAATCCACTCTCCCGCACAACGTTCAGATCTTTTTGCGCAGAAGTGCCGCTATTAATGAGTTTTTTCGCGAATCCAGAATGTCTATTGTAGATTTGAGAAGAATGGTCAAGTACAACGCACACGTGAGTTTTTTTGCTAGACAATACACACTTTTCTACATCTGCCCACTCACTGCTACTTGCGCTGTCAACAAAGTACTTGTCGCATACAGCCCCTGAAACAATACGTATAACAACAGCCCCGCTATCACCTATCAGAATAAAAACAACATCTTCACTACGTAGCTTGAGCCCCATCCGTATACCCTTGACAAAGCAGGAACAGGGGTGCACAACAGACTCACCCCCACTTTCAGCATACGTAAAAAGCCTTAAGGTAACCTAAAGTTCATGTACTGACCCGCAATCATGGCTGGTCAAGGAATCTGAAATACTCTCCATACACAAAGTAGCTGGCCTCTCGTCCACTACCGCGTTCCTAGGCTCTAACCGAATGAAACTCACATCTTCTTCAACAGCATTGTCATACATATTTCTGTATGAATTACTCTCCCACCTTCTATTCGTTATCACTCGTCTGTACAAATAACAAACTGCTGAAATCATGAAAAACGCTACAACTACTCCTAATGCTACCCATATTCCACTATTATTGCTTACTCTGCCACGAGATGAGTTTGAAAGGCTTGCAAACTGTCTGCTCATTTCTATCCCGCCACCATAATTACTAGACACAGTTACATTTCCTCTACTACCACCTGTAGCTGCATTCGTTCCAGTAGCATTACCAGAAGAGCCGCTTATAATATGTTTCGAAAGGTTCGCAAGATGTCTTGCAGTTTTTACAACATATCTGCCGGGGACAGTTGCTTCTGTTCTATAAATCTCTGTAGAAGCGCCCCTTCTTCTGACGGTAGTCTTAGCAGAGTTCATTACTGGGGATGGAGTCGTTGAAGAGGGCTTTTTTCTAGGTAAATCTTTAACAACTGTATTACTGACTTCACTACCCTCGCCTTTTCGTAAAAGTGACTCTACAGGCGTGGCTGTGGCTTCACTTGCACTTATGTCACGTCTGCTGGTATGATGTTCCCTATAAGCGTCACTTTTGGCATTCTTCTCGGTTGCAACATAGACCGAACTATGGCCGTTATTCTCAAGTTCATACACACCATAGTTTGCAACCTTCGCAGCGCCTTTGTACTCTCTTGTACGCCTCAAATTTTTGAAACTTCCATTAGTAATAGAAGTTTCAAGATGCGTGACAGCTTCTACCGTACCACGTAAAGGTGATCTGCCACTGATTGCGTCCATAAACTCCTGTCTTCCTACATTGCTACAATCAATTGTTGCAGTTTTTATCAATATTTCAGATTTAAGTAGCTCGTCACCTGAAGGAATTTCATAGACATGAGCATATTCCCTGTTCTTTTCCGTGATAAGAATGCTTATATCACCGTTGTTTGTCGGATTTACACTCAAAGAAGTCGTAGAAAATCCTATATGAAAAATACCTTCTACAAGCAAATAGGTGTCACCATTTAACATCAACATGTCAACGGTACCATTTGCTTTTCTATCGCTTTTTTGGGAGATGTAAAATATGTATCGCGCATTGCCCACCGAAACCCTGTCCATCAGGTGCACATCTCCATTTCGTAAAACATGGGTCTTGGGTCCAGCAATGCCACACCTGAAACTTTCAATAAGACATTTTTCTGCTACATCCTCCTTGTATACCATGTCAACGTTTCGCACAGTATATACAGTTGAATAAACAGAACGTTCACGTACCAAATGCTTATCTATATGAGTGATAGATAATTGGTTTTCTCTTGCATCCTCCCACACAATCATTCTTTCAGAGTCTTCATACGCGCTTCCTCCAAATACACGAAACAAATATGTGTTATGTGAGCCAGCAGAGCCTTTTGGTTTAATAAGGGCAAGATCCGTACTAGAAAATTTCCATGCAAAATACCCTACATCCGATGACGATAACCTAACTGGGTCTTTGAATTTTCCTATTACTATTATGTTACCATCAGAATGCACAGTTATTCCGAGGGGACCTTCGAACGCCAGGTAATCCTTAGAAGAAAGAACACTGCTCAGTTTTTCAGCAACAATACTGTGATCTTGTTCACTTATCGTGTATTGACTAACGCATAAAGAGCTTAAATCAGAGCCCGCAGGGCCTTCTTCTTTCTTTTTTTGTACTAAAAATGTAAAAATGATCCTCTGTACATCACCTTCTTCACGCATAACAAAGTCAGGTGGCGCTCTTTTTGCTTCACCTTTTGTAAATACGGCATCACTTATCTTCATTAAGCGTGTATCGCTCTCGGTGAACACAGCGAAATACATGCCGTACTTGCCGCTACTATCCTTCTCATAATACACACAAAACATTCTAGAGCCGCTACTCCAGAACTTTGCACTCACGCCTCTTAAACATCGTGTTAAATGTGCATCTTCCTGCACATCTGCTCTTTCAACAATGCCACCTAGAGCGCCTATCCCACTAAGAACCTTCATTCTATCTTCATAAAATCTATTACCCAATCTGTACAAGGCGGCACCACGCTTCTTCCACTCCTCCACATCACCTTCCTTACCAACCTTCGTATCGTATATTGATAAATCCGACCTTTTTTGCACTTTATCCGAAGATTTGTCTCCATTCTCACTAACTATGCCGCCTTTTTCATCGTATGTTTCGGCGTGCGGCGGGACATGTCCATCAAATTTGTCCTTTGACATTGCTAATACCTAATACTTTAGGAAGTAATATTATTAATTTTTAAACTATTATCAATCAAAAACCCTATTCTGTACCATGGTTCTAATCTGGGCATGTATAGGATCAGTTACATTGCTACATTGGGTAGATTTCCATTGCTAATGCCCATGATTTTTAATATGATTCACGCGAATTCCTCCTTGGTTGTGTTTCGTATGGACAGTTATGATTTTGTAGTTATTGGCAGTGGCCCTGGAGGCTATGTAGCAGCTATACGTGCTGCTCAATTGAATTACAAAGTAGCTATTGTCGAGAAAGAGGAATCGCTAGGCGGTGTGTGCTTAAATTGGGGATGCATACCTACGAAATCTCTCCTTACATCTGCAGAAGTGTACAAAAAAGTGAAAGAGGCTGAGTCTTACGGAGTAAGAGTTAATGGAAAAGTGGAGGTAGATGTAGCTGCCATTGTCGAGCGTTCGAGGGGCATAGTAGAAAAGCTACGTAGTGGCGTTTCGATGTTGATGAAAAAAAACAAGATTGAAGTCTTAAAGGGAACTGCAACACTCCTTGGAGGCGGAAGTATACGTATTGAACATGCTGGAAAAAATACTACAAAAAAAGCTCGACACATAATACTAGCTACTGGCTCCTCTCCTAGAATTACACCAAACTTAAGTGCGGATTTCATATGGACAGCGAAGGATGCCATGATGTTTAAAAATCTACCTGAATCAGTTTTGATTATTGGGAGTGGTGCCATTGGAATGGAATTTGCCAGTTTTTACAATACTATTGGCAGTAAAGTAACTATAGTGGAGGCACAGAAACACATATTACCGCTGGAAGATCTGGACATCTCAAATACAATGGAGAAAATTCTCTGCAAGCGCGGCGTGTCAATATTGAAGGGTAGTCAAGTACAGGAGATTACTAAAAGCGGTTCTGTGCTTTCCGCTAAGATAGTAGATTCTGCAGGCAAGGAAACCGTGCAGAAATTTAGTAATGCTTTATCCGCTATAGGTGTGGTCCCTAACACTAAAGACTTAGGCTTGGAAAATACGAAAGTGAAACTTTGTGAAAAAGGGTTTGTGGTAATAGACTCGTTCTGTAAAACTGAAGAAGCTGGGCTGTACGCTATAGGAGATGTAGCAGGTTCTCCATGTCTGGCGCACAAGGCAAGTCATGAAGCTGTGATATGTGTGGAAAACATAGCAAAATCTGAGG